>JBDTSX010000412.1:0-5302 GCA_039930925.1 Acidobacteriota bacterium
ACAGGGCCGGGAGACCGCCGCGGGCCGGCTGGTGCGCGCCAACGTGTTCAACTTCATCTATCCCACGTACCCGCAACCGTATACGCCGTGGCTGTTCGACCTGGGCGGATATCTGGCGTGGCGAGCGGCCCGGGGACTCGGCATCCAGATCGCGCAGACGGTATGGCTGACGCTGACGTTCGTGCTCGTGTTCCTGGCCTGCCGCGAGCGGCGCCGGCGGCGGAACGCCTCGTTGAACCCGCCAGCGGTCGCGCGACAGGTGCCGGACGACGGAACCCCGCATCAGGCGCGCGCGACGACCGCGGCAGCGCTGGCCGTCCTGATCCTCGGGTTCTTCGTGATCGAGCCGCGTGCGATTCCCCGTCCCCACCTGATAACATTCGCGGGAGTCGCCGCTGGTTCGCTGCTGATCGAGCGCGCGCGACGGACCGGCACGGCTGCGCCGCTCCTGTGGACCGTTCCGATCGTCGCGTTCTGGAGCAACCTGCACGTCGAGTGTGTCTTCGGCGTCATGTGCCTTGGACTCTTCGCCGGCAGTGAGCTGGGGCGACCATCCTCGCTGCCGGCCGTCGAGGCACGGCGGGCGGTCGCGATCGCGGCCGCGTGCGCCGCCGCAACGCTGCTGAACCCGTACGGCTGGGGGCTCGAGCAGTATCTGTACGAGAACTGGCACGTGCCGCAGATGCTGAGCATCGCGGAGCTGCAGCCTCCGTACCTGCCTGGATATCGGGCCTTCTTTGCATACCTCGCCATCGCGGCCGTGCTGCTGCTGTCGCGTCCACGCACCATCGCGTGGTGGGAGATCGCGTCGGCAGTCGTGTTCGCCGTCCTCGGCATCAAGTTTCTGCGTTTTACGCCGCTGCTGTGGCTCGTCACCGCGCCGATGGCGGCCGACCGCCTGGCCTGGTTGATCGATCGCGGCATCGATCGCCGGGCGATTGTCGCCGCGGCGCTCGCCCTCGCGATCGCCACGTCGAGGCTGCCGCTGCGCGCGCTCACCCATCCCACCGCCGGCACGCGCGCGGTGGCGCCGCCAGCCTGTTTCTCGCCCGGGTTCCCCGCCTTTGCGCGCCGCACAAACCTGCACGGCCCCGTTTTCAATAGCATGAACCTCGGCGGATATCTCGCGTGGGAGCTCTATCCCGCGACGCGGACCTTCCAGGACGGGCGCCTCCAGACCGTCCCGCCGCGGCATTTTCGCGACATCCTCGAGGCTTCGCGCTCGCAGTCGGACTGGGACAGGCTCGTCAGGGGCGTCGATTGGGCCGTCCTGTCCAATCCGCGGCCCGACCAGCTCTCCGGCGCCGGCAACTTTCCGCGCGCGGAGTGGGCGACGATCTACTGGGACGAAGCGATTGAAGTGCTCGCGCGCCGCGCCGGCCTCTTCGGCGCCCTGGTGCAGCCGTACGAGTACACGCTACTGCTCCCCGACGCCGACCCGCAGGTGGCCGGACGACAACTCGATGGCCCCGACCGCGGGCGTCTTCTCGCCGAGGCGCGCCGGAACGTGATCGAAAACCCCGAAGGGCCAGTGGCGCCATCCCTTCTCTGTGCAGCCGGTGAGCGCGCGGCCTGTGCGCATTCGTTCTGAGTGATCCACTCGACCCCTGACGCGGATCATCACCGCATTTTTCTTTGCGGCCGGCGCGCAGACGATGCTACCGTCGTCCGCGACGCGCCGGAACGCGTCTCGCATCGTCCTTACCAAAGCGCGCCTCGCTGCGGTCCGCCGCGACGCCCGACAAGGAGAGGACGATGTACCCAGAACGTGTTGAAGAACGGGTCGTTAGGCTGGAACAGCAGATGACCGAACTACGCGAGCTCCCGGCGCAAGTGGCTGGCCTGACGTTGCAGGTCGTGCAACTTCGCACGGACATGAACGCTGGATTTTCTGCGCTCCGCGCCGAGATGCACCTTCAGCGAGACGAACTGCTCGACAAGCTATCGGCACAGGGTGAGAAGCTGCTCGGCAAGCTATCGGCACAGGGTGAGGAGCTGCGCGGCAAGATATCGGCACAGGGGGAGGAGCTGCGCGGCGAAATGCGCACGCTCGCCGAGACGTTGCGAGGCGAAATCCGCGCCGGCGACGAGGAGACACGCACCCAGATGCGCATTCTCCACGAGGATCTCGTCGCTCGAATCGGGCTGCTCCAGGAAGGATTGCCGAGGCGCCGGCGCGGAAATGGCGGCACCAGGCGCCGGTGATTCAGTCCCCGTTGGCCTGTCCTTGCGCGTGAAGGCGCGGTTCAAGAGTGCCTCGAGGCGGAAGCCACGAGGTTGAACCGTGCCTGGAGGCCTTCGCCACGGGCGCAACCACTGGACGGCTGGACCATCAAGTTTTCCGTCCCGTCTGGCAAGGCGGCCGTCTAGACGCTGTCACCATCCGAGGAGGCCTGATGGACGAGCTCCGGCTGGCACTACGCAGGGTGTTCGCGCGGCCAGGCGTCGCAGCAGCATCCGTCCTGACGCTGGCGGCAGCGATCGGCGCGGCAGCGGCGGCTTATTCGCTTATCGCTGCGGTCCTGCTCCGTCCGCTGCCAGTCAAGGCGCCCGATCGGCTGATGGTCGTGGGCACCACCGTAACGGCGGGACCCGCCGCCGGCACGCTTGACGACAATTTCCTCTATCCCGACTACCCGCAGATTCGTGATGGCGGCGTCTTCGAACATGTGACCGCAGAGTGGGGACGCCCGCTGGCGCTCCTGACCAACACCGGGGGCGGCCCGGCAGAAGCCGCCGTCGCCTTTGCCAGCTACGATTTTTTCGACACGCTCGGCATCGACGTGCCGATCGGGCGGACGTTTGGCAGCCGCGACGACCAGCGCGGCGCGCCAATCGTCGCGATCCTGGCGGATCGGTACTGGCGCCGGGCGCTCAATGCGGACCCAGGGGTCCTTGGGAAAACGATCGCGATCGCCGGCAAGCCGGCGACGATCGTCGGGGTCGCGGCCCATGGATTCCGCGGACTGAACCTCGCCGCGGCGCCAGACCTCTATCTGCCGCTCCATGTCATCGGCGATGTGGGAGGACCGTACGTCAACTTCCTGGCCGACTCGAATCACCAGAACTCACCCACTGCCGGCCTCAAGATCATCGGGCTCCTCCCGCCGCACGTCCTCCCGGCGCAGGCCGCGGCCGGGCTCTCGGGCCTGGTGGGTTCGCCGGGAGGACGTGCGGCGCGGTCACTCGGCATGACCCCGATTGACGTCGCCGCGATTGCGTCCGTCGCGCGCGCCGGCACCAGCGAGTTCACGCGTCTGCTGATGTTGACGGTGGGATTGCTTCTGCTGATCGGATGCGGCACGGTCGGGATGCTGCTGCTCGTGCGCACCGAGGCGCGCCGCAATGAGTTCGCGCTATGTCTTGCACTGGGCGCGTCACGGACGCGGCTCGCGCGCGGTATTGCCCTCGAAGGGGCGTGCCTGTCGGCAGCGGGTGGCGTGCTGGCGGTGCCGATCGCGTGGTGGCTCTTCGCCGGGATCCGCATGTTCCAACTCCCCGGCGGAGTCGAGATCGAGCAACTCGATCTCCGACTGGACGCTCGGGCCGTCGCGCTGACGGCAGGCGCGGCGGTGCTCGGTGCGCTGTTGATCACGCTCGTGGCCGGCGTGTTCGGCTTCCCCGCCGACGCCGGTGACGCACTGCGCTCCCGCGCCGGCGCGACGCCGCGCCGGACCCGCCGCCTCACCCGCGCGGTGCTCGTCGTCGGCCAGGTCGCGGTCGCGCTGGTGCTGCTGGCCGGCGCCGGAGTCCTGGCGCGGAGCACGATGGCGGCGCTCCGTCTCAACCCGGGATTCGATACGGCGAACCTCGTCGGCGGCGCCGTATCCCTCGACCGAAGCGGCTACACGCCCGCGCGAGCCGATGCATTCTTCGACGGCCTGATCGCGCGCCTCCAGGGCAACCCGGCGATCCGGTCCGCCTCGTTGAACGAAACGCGCGGCGGCATGAGTGGCACCCTGACTATTGATGGCGTCCCTCACCGTCTGCCCTCGACCGTGGGCTTCACCGCCGTCGACGGGCAATACTTTCGCACACTTGGCGCACCAATCGTCAGCGGACGCGGGTTCACGGCGAACGACAGCGAGCACGCGCCGCCGGTCGGGATCGCCAGCGTATCGTTCGCGCGGCTGCTGGCGCAGGGCGGCAATCCGATCGGCCACCGGATCACGATGCCGTTCCGCTATCCGCCGGCGCCGGCGCCGGTGATCGAGATCGTCGGCGTGGTCCCTGACCTCATCACCAGCGTGACGACGCTGGAGCCGTTGTTGTTGTATCTGCCACTCGCACAGCAGCGCCCGAGCACCAACGGCGCAGTCCTGGTGCGCGCCTCCGGTGACCCCGATGCGGCTCGCCGCGAGATCCTCAGTGCGATCAAGGGAATCGACCCGGCAGTCGCATCGGGCCCGCTGTTGACGATCGAGGATCGCCTCGCCCGGCAGATGAGCGCGCAGCGGTTCGGCACGGCCGTCCTCGGTGCGCTCGGGACGATGGCCGCCCTGCTCACGCTGCTCGGCACCTACGTGCTGGCCGAATCGATGGCCGCGCTGCGGATGCGTGAGATGGGCATCCGCGCCGCGCTTGGCGCGACCCGCGGTCACCTGGGCGCGATCGTATTGGCCGAGACCGGGCGGCTGGTCGGACTCGGACTGGCGGCGGGGCTGATCATGGCGTGGGCCGGAGCAGGCGTGATCCGCGCTTTCATGTTCCGCGTCGAGCCGCTCGATCCGATGACGCTCGCGACGGTCTCAGCGGCGATCCTGACCCTCGCACTCGCGGTCAGCCTGCGGCCGGCGCTCCGCGCCGCGCGTGTCGATTTGGGACGAGTCCTCAAAGAGGACTGAGCACGGCCAGAGCCGCGTCAAGCCACGCTCGGCTGACTGCCGAGAACGTCCGGCTAAAGCCGGACGCCACAACTGTTGCGCACCGCACGAACGACAGGAGTACCGCGCACCGCAGGCACGCCCGGCTGAAAGCCGGACCCGACCACTCGGCGCGGTCGGATGGGCGCGCCGTGAGCGCTTCTACGCGCTGCTGCCCGGCAGCAGCGGCTCGACCGGGATCGTCTTCGGCCCGCTCTCGTTGCAGAACGAGTACGTGGCGCCCGGGCCGCCGTAGAGGCCGACCCCGGCGTGCTCACCCTTCTTGTTCACGACATAGAAGGTGACGTCGAAATTCGGCTCCCCCCGTCCGTTGAGCAGGCGCTTCTCGATCGTGTTGGCCTTGATCCTTTTGAGGGCGCTCATTCCGGCATCCTTTGGATGCGCCCCGCGGCGCATCTCCTCCACGATCAGGAACGAGC
>JBDTSX010000413.1:0-5295 GCA_039930925.1 Acidobacteriota bacterium
TAAAGCCGTCCGGCGTGAGCGCCATGTGGTCGGCCACTTCGCGCGTCGCCAACAGGTACTTGTTGAACAAGGCGGGAGACATGGTCAGCGATTCGCCGGTGTTGTCGAATCCGGACTGATTGGCCGGATCGACCGGAAATTCCCTGGTGGGCTTGAGGTCCACTCCGGTGAGATCGCGGATGGTGTAGTTGTATTCGGAATTGCTCAAGCGGCGCGCCAACACGGGTCCTGGATCGCCCGCGTTCTTGCGCAGTTCCTCCGCGCGTACGGCTTTCACCCAATCGATCACCTGCTGGCGAAGACGGTCCGGCGGTTGCGGCTCGAATTCTGGCGGCATCTCTTGATGGTCGAGCCGCTCCATCAGACGGGTCCAATGCGGGAGGTCCTGCAACACAGAGGGCAGCGTGGTGAACGAGGTCAGGTCGAACTGAGCTTCCGGCTGTGCGCCGCCGTGACAGCCCGCGCAGTACTCGTCGACGAACGGGCGAACGGTCTGGGAGAATTCGCGCGCGAGCCCCGAGTCTGGCTTCTGGGCTTCTGTCAGGACAGGAGCGACCAAAATTCCAAGCAGGAATACAGCTGAAGCGGCGAGGCGATGAAATTTCATGGTGTCAGAGAAGTTTTGGGTTGCGCACCACTGTAGACCATGATTCGGGATTCACGAAAGGAAGCAAGATTAGACCACGCGCGAACCGGCCCGGCTACTGCAAAACGCTGGGATCGAACTCGGGGTCCGATCGCGGAAGTCTTTTGGCTGCTTACGTTAAGCCGTTGAACCTACTCGGGGTTGTGCGAAAATCCCCGTCGAAGTCACCCGGCGGGCCGCGATCCGCTCGAACACGGGCCGCCCGATACGTCAAAATTCCGGAAGGAAGGCCAGCCCTTGCCAGCACGTCTCCCCCGCGCCATCAACCGTCCCGTGGCCCTCGCCGCCCTGCTCAGCGCCCTCTTGACGCCCGCTCCAACACTGCGCGCCCAGCCACCGACGGCGCGCGACGGTGAGGTCGCGTTCCGCGAGCTATACAAGGAGTTGATCGAGATCAACACCACGCTCTCGGCGGGCAGCTGCACCGCGGCCGCGGAGGCGATGGCGGCGCGGCTCAAGGCAGGCGGCCTGCCGGCGACCGACATGCAAATCCTGGCGCCGGCCGATCGCCCCAAAGACGGCGCCTTGATCGCGACCCTGCGCGGACAGGATCGCGAATCCCAGCCGATCCTCCTGCTCGCGCACCTCGACGTCGTCGAAGCCAAGCGCGAGGACTGGGTCCGCGATCCCTTCAAGCTCGTCGAAGAGGACGGCTGGTTCTACGCGCGCGGCGCCTCCGACGACAAGGCGATGGCCGCCGTCTTCACCGACAGCCTGATTCGATACCAGCGCGAAGGATTCAAGCCGCGCCGCGACATCAAGCTGGCACTCACCTGCGGCGAAGAAACGTCCGACACCTTTGACGGCGTCGAGTGGCTGATCAAGACCCACCCCGAGGCGCTCCAAGCGGCGTTCGCGCTCAACGAAGGAGCCGGCGGCGAGCTCGACGACGCCGGCAGGGCGGTGACGCTGCAGATCCAGGCGGGCGAGAAGATCTACCAGGACTTCACGCTCGAGACGACCAACGGCGGCGGACACAGCTCGCGGCCGATGAAGGAGAACGCCATCTATCATCTGGCCGCGGGATTGTCACGGCTGTCCGCCTGGCGGTTTCCGATCGCGCTCAACCCGGTCACGCGCGCCTATTTCGAGGCCCAGACCAAGTTTCGCCCGTCCCTGGCGGCGGATATTCGCGCCGTGCTAAAAAACCCGCCCGACGAGGCCGCCGCGGCTCGACTCTGGGCGGAGAACGCCGCGTGGAACAGCATGCTGCGGACGACCTGCGTCGCCACCATGGTCACCGCCGGGCACGCGCCGAACGCCTTGCCGCAGCGCGCCCAGGCCAACGTCAACTGCCGGATCCTCCCCGGAGCCACGCCTGACGCGGTGCGGGACACGCTCGTCAAGGTTCTGGCCGACAGCACGATTACCGTCACCCCCGTCGGTGCGCCGAGCCCGACCTCTCCCCCGCCCGCGCTCACCACGCAGATCATGGACCCGATCCGCAAACTGGGGGACCAGCTCTGGCCGGGGGCGACAATCGTGCCGACGATGTCGACCGGCGCGACCGACGGCCGGTTCCTCAACGCTGCCGGCACTCCAACCTACGGCTTGTCGGGGATGTTCCATGACAAGGAAGGCAGCCGCGCGCACGGCCTGAACGAGCGGATCAGAGTGAAGTCCCTGATGGACGGGCGGGAATTCCTGCACGAAGTCGTCAAGGTCTACGCGACCCAGAAGGACTGACGTCGCGCGTGCACTCCTCCTTCGGCTCATCCCTGTGCCGTTTTGCCGGTCGCCTCTGGACAGCCGCCTCGTCTGTGCGGGTTCGGTATGTGGAGACGACAGCTCCCGGATGACTTCGGAGGGATGGTCAGTGATGCCCCCGATTGCTGCACCTTCGATGGAATCGAGGGACCCTCGTTGTGAACGGTCAACACGACCTCGCCCACCGCGTCGCGCCCGGCTACTTCCACGCGTCCACCGTCACCATGTTGTAGTGCGTGACCCACCAGATTCGACACGACCTGCGACAGGCGGTCGGGATCCCATTCCCCGCGCAAGTCCCCTTCCGTGAGGCAGCTTACCTGGGCGTCGGGATGAAACGCCTGAATCTCGAGCGCGACCTCCCAGCAGATCGATTCAAGGTCGGTCGGCTTCCGCACGATGGGGCTGCCGGCACCCAGGCGCGTGCGCGTCAAATCCAGGAGGTCGGCGATCATCCGCGTCATGCGTTGCGCGTGGTGTGGGTGGGGGTTGGTCGGGCGATTGGCCGACGCTACGCGATCGTCTTGCGTCCGAGCGGCAGGTAGGCTGGAACCCGGCGCTGGTAGTTCTCGAATTCCGCGCCGAACCGCGACGCCAGCAGCGTGTCCTCGATCCGAACCCGGATCTCGGTTCCGACGACAAAAATAACGACGGCCATAACCAGCAGGAGCAGTGGCGTGATCAGGAACCCGGTGCCCAGGAGCATGCACAGCATCGACGTGTAAATCGGGTGACGCACAATCCGATACGCACCGGACTGCACGAGCTGATGATCGGCGTTGAGGCCGGCGTCGACGCGCCACTGCCGGCCGAGCGTGCGAGCGCTGGTCCAGGACAACACTGCTGCCAAGGTCAGGAAGATCACGCCGAGAACCACACGCCAATAGGCGGGCTCGCGTATCCAGAAGCGGGTTTGCCAGATCGCCGAGTAGGCAATGGCTTCGAGCACGATGCCCCACCGCGCGCGCGTATCGACTTTGACTGCCCGGGGCGTGCTGGGGCCGCGCTTGATCAAGAAGAAGGGCGCCATCCAGATCAGCCAGCCGGCGACGATGACGGCATAGACATAGGGCGGCATCCGGCAAAGTGTAACGCAGACGCGAAAAGTGCACCGGAGCGGGGGGCGCGTGAAGCGCGTGCCTCTAGCGCCGCCGCTTGGCCGATTTGACGTCGCGGGCCGTCGAGCGGGAAGACTTCCGAGGTTTCTCTTTCTCGACTTGCTCACGAACGCGTGCGAGCTCAGCCATTAGATCCTTGAGAAGCTCTTGGGTCCTGTCCAACCATTCGAGGGGTGTCGTCGGCGCATCTCGGCTTCGAGTCATCATGACCTCAGGCGTCGTTGTACTGGCGTGGGCCACTCAATGTGGAGCGCCGGACGTTAACTACTTCAACGTCGTACGAAGAAATTGTGCACAGGCGGTGCCGTTGGCTGATTGCAGAACTAGGCCGAAGAACCCACAAATGCCAAGAATGGCACGGTAAAGTCAGCGTTGGAGTACCCAATATGTGCGGTATTTGACCATTGTGCGCAGACTGCAAGCAGCACATTTGTGCAGTCAAACCCCATGGGGAATATTGAGGACAGCGGTGATCTCGGGCAGGTTCGGGCCGGGATGCGGTCGGGGATGACAAAGCCCGCGCAGGGTCATTCGACCCCCTCGGCGCGACGCTGCTCGCATCGTCCGCATCGGCAGGATGTGTCGTCCGCCCATCTCGCGGGCCACGGGGCCCTCGAGGCGAACGCCGGGCAAGACGCCGCGGCGGCTAGTCGTGTAGGACGACGGTCAGCAGCGACTTATTGATTCTGAGTCCGTCCGAGTAATCGATGAACCCGAGCCGCTGGAACTTTTTCATAAAGTAATTCACCCGCGACCGAGTGGTCCCGATCATCCCCGCCAACGTCTCCTGGGAGATCCGGGGAATCCGGCCGCCGGCGTCGTCGTGCTTTCCGTATCGAGCCAACAGCAGCAAGGTACGGGCGAGACGTTTTTCACTGGAGTTGAACAGCTGGTCGACGAGGTCCTCTTCGATCCGGATGTTCCGAGCCAGCATGTGAGCGATAAACCGATCGGATAGCGCCTGCTGCTCGTGAAGCAGTCTCATCATTTCATCGCTCTCCACGAGCAGGATGGAGGTGTCGCTAGTCGCCGTGGCGCTGCCCATTCGCACCGTCTGACCGGCGAGACACCCTTCACCGAAGAAGTCGCTTGGACCCAGCATCGCGACGATCGCTTCCCGGCCTGCTCGCGGGACCACCAAGAGCTTCACCCTCCCCTTTTGGATGTGCAACACGTGATCGCAGGGATCCCCCTGACTGAAGATTGGTTGCGTTGCGCGGTACTCGACGATCCTCCGTGCAATTCCCGCTGAGGAAAGGAAGGTCTGGGCATCAAATGTGGGAGTCTCCTTCGCACGCATCGCAGGATCTCCTCTATACACGGGGCCCTTGGCAACACTGGATCAACGACCCGGGCGCACATTTCGATCGAGCCAGACTCGGCGTGCTTCGCCACCACGTAGACCTGCGAGTGAGGGCATGAAAACGACGGCCTGTTCGCGACTGCCTCAAGTGACTCTACAGGTGTCGATGGGTCACGTAGGCTCAGAAATAGGATCGCGAACGTGCTCGGATCGAGGCAGGCAGATGATGGTAGCAAGGCTCGGGCATGGACGCGTGCCGCTGGCAATGGCAAAGGCGTATGATGCCCTTCATGAGAGCTTTTGTTGCCGGCATCGTTGTGACGCTGCTCGGAATTGCCGGTGGGACGTCTATCGTCTCGCACTTCGGTCTCTACCCGATCGGGGCCGACAATCCGCCGGGCTCACTCGAACGTGCGCTCGCCGGTCGTGCGATGGATGTCTACGCGGAGAAGCACAAGCCCCAAGGGAGCAATCCCACGGCACTCACCGCCGAGAGTCTCTCGGAGGGCGCGACCGAGTAC
>JBDTSX010000414.1:0-5274 GCA_039930925.1 Acidobacteriota bacterium
ACTGCGGGTTGCGCGTCACGCCGCCGAACTCCGGCATCAGGTAGTCGATGTCGGCGTCGACGGTGACCGGCCAACTGACCGCCGCCGTGGTCAGGCCGCGGGCCTTGACCGCGCCGGGCAGCGTCGTGACCTTGATCTCGCGCGCGTACCAATACCAGGCGTTGTTCGAGGTCTCCTCCGGATCGAAAATGCGATTGTTGTAGATGCCGTGCACCGCCGGCGGGACGCCGGTGATGAGGGTGGTGTGCGACGGATAGGTCACCGTCGGAGTGACCCCGATGACGTCCTGCGCGTATGCGCCCTCCCGCGCGAGCCGGCGCAGCGTCGGCACTTCCGAAGGCCCCGGCGCGGTGTAGGTGGTGGGGTTCAGTCCGTCGATCGAGATCACGATCACGTGCCGGGGCTCGGACGGCGCGGCGCGCAGCGACGGCCCCGCGGCCGCGACGCCGAGTCCGGCCATCACCAGGAGCGTTCCAGCAACAACGTCACGTCTCATGCGGCGATTGTCCTCGAAGTCGTGTCGAACGCTCACGCCTTTTGGCTCACGGCCAGAATATTTCCCTCGCTGTCCTTGAACCACGCCGTCTTCGCGCCACCCCCGCGCCTTCAGTTCAGCGACTCGGCGACGACGTCGTCAACGCTCCAGAACGCGGTGCTCGCGGTCGATGTGCCCGCGCCGGCTGACGGATACAGAAGACCCAGGAGCCTTTCCCGCACTCGTACAGCACACCACCGGCGGACTCGTGCTTCGGTGTCAGCCCGACCTTCTCTTCGTAGACTCTCCGAGCGCGCGCCACGTTCCCGGGCATGAACCGTGCTCATGCATCTCGATGCCACCAAGCTGGATCTGAAACACCCGCGGCTGTCGTCGACCCGATCGCCGGCGGGGCGCGAGGGTCCCGAGTGCCGACTGCTGAGGTTTGTCGGGATCGCGGACGCTATTCGACGCGTCCCTGCCAGCGTGAACTAGGCGAGAGATCGCATCCTCCGCGATCGATCGTGTAGTGTATTGAACAGACTCGACGCCGACTCCTGACTACTCTCTTAGTCAGCCATGGCGATTGACAAAGCTGATTCGGAACGCCTTGTGAGCATCGCCCGCACTCTCGACCGGCTCAGCCGGGAAGCCACCGAATTCAAGCGCATCATGGCTGACGCGGCAGCCTGTTCACGTCCAGCCGCCGATCATCCCGGGTCACCTGCTTCGCGTCGTGCGCGGCTGATTCCGATGCGGCCGGCTGCCCGAACCCGACCCGGTGCTCCACCTCGCTGCCGGGGAGTCATCGCTCGGATAACACCTGACGCACCCTACGGCGAAGCGGTGGATCCCGGAAGACGGCCTGAAGGCGCGCCGACCACTCACGCTGCGCGGGGCTCTCGTCGGAAGCCACGTACTCGAGAGTGACCGCCGCCGATTTCCGCCGTATCGCCCTGAGCTTCGCCGGTGCGGAGGAGGGATCGCACATGGGTGCGGTGGACTTTCGGGTCGGCGGGCACATCTTCGCGACGCTGGCCTCCATCAAGGACGGTTTCGGCAATCTGATGCTGACACCGGAGATTCAGGCGGACTATGTGGCCGAGGCCCCCGATCTCTTCATTCCGGTGGCCGGCGGCTGGGGACGCATGGGTGCGACCCACATTCGACTCGACCACGCGAACCCGGACATCCTGACCGGCGCTCTGCAGGCTGCATGGAAGGTGCGAGTCGCCAAGAATGCCGCCGCGCGATCCCGCCGACGCCCGAAACGGTGACGTCGAGGAGGGCGTCCGCCGCAGGCCGGATCTCAACCGTCCGCAAATGCCTCCGGGTATCGCGAGATCGCGAGGCTGCTGCCGCGGGAGTCGGTGCTCAACCGACCGTCGGCAGCCGACTCGCGACGCACGGACTGGTCAGGCGACGGGCGACCCGATCCACCACGTGATCCCGTTGAGATCGACGACGCCGGCATTGCGGTGCCCGTACGGCTTGTCTTCCGGCGCGGACTCTGAGGCCGCGCCAGCCTTGAGGGCTTCGGCGTAGGTCGCATCGACATCCGGCACCCAGACGTAGAGTGCCGCCGGCAGCCCGTTCGAGGCGCCATTCGGCTGGCCCAGCATGACCAGCGAGTTTCCAACCTTCAACTCAGCGTGCATGACCGTCTGGTCCGGGTTGCGCTGGCACGAGACCTCGGTGGCCCCGAACGCCGCTTTCAGGAATCGGATCTCCGCGTCGGCGTCGCGCACGACGAGATACGGAGTGAGGGTGCGGTACGTGTCGATGGTGTCTGCCATGGCTGATTCTCGGCCAAGTCAGGCATCGCTGGATTGTAAGAAAGTGACGTGGTTCTGGAACGGAGTGCGCGCGGCCTCGTACGCGGTCGGCGTAATCCCTGAAAATTCACGAAATTCGTGAATGAAGTGCGGCTGATCCGAGTACCCGCACGCCAGCGCGAGCTGTCCCCAGTCGATCGGCGCATGCCGGTGTGCGCTGGCCACGGCGCGCTGAAAACGAAGCAGCCGGCAGTATCGTTTCGGTGTCACGCCGACCTCGGCCTTGAACCGCTCGATGAACCGCTTCGGGCTGAGGCCGATGACATCGGTGACGGCGGCAATCCGAGGCACGGACGGCCGCGCGTTGAACGCGGCCAGGGCGAAGGCCACCGCCGGATGGCGCCCGCGGTCCCCCAACGCGGAAAGCAGCGAGCGTTCGAGGACGTCCAGAGCTGACTCCGGATCGGTCGCCGCGAGCAGCTGCTCCCGGAGCCGCATCACGCTCGGTGGTCCCCACAGGCTCTCGAGCGGCACGTCCGCATCGGTCAGCTCGTAGGCGGGTGACCCGACAAAGGGAACGGTGCCGCCAGAGCGAAACGACACGCCCGCGACGTGCTCCTGCTCATCGGTGTCGATGATCTGGAAGCGCGTGGTGAGACCCGTGAGGACGCTGCCAGGCGACACGACGCACGAGAATCCAGCCGTCGATCCCAGGTACACGCGGACCTCGTCTTCTGCGAGGTTCACGATCAACTGGGCTCCGCCGCGCGGGAGCACCCGTTCGAGCTGGCGCGGGCGCCGGTCGTGCCTGCACAGCCAGACCGATTCGACGACGTCGTCGAGCGGCGGCGCCGGCTTTCGGTGAACATACAACATCGCAGCCGCTCGATTGTGGCATCGGGTTGCGGTTTGGGCAACCGGCTGAGCCGAGCATCCGGCCTCCCAGGGATTCTTCATTCGTCATCCGTGTCTCCTGTCCGATCAATGGTGTGACAATGGACATCCGCCTCGGTCTCGTTCCTGCAGCTGGAGTCCCCTCACCTGTGCCTGAAAGCGTCGATCATCTGGAGCCGGTCGGACCGGCCCGCTGGACATTCATCACGCGGACGCCCGCGGGGGATGTGCGTGCCACTTATCACCTGACCGCCGCCACGCTTGAATTTGATTCCGACGCGCTCGTGGACGGCGGCCACGTATCAGTGCCGTGGAACACGATCGTCGAAGCCGGGACGGCCGGGCTCGACATGCCGGTGGGACGCGGCGCGCCAGACCTCGGCCGATTCGTCGCGGGTCAGATCGAGTGGCTGGTCGCGTCGCGTGCCGACGCGCCCGGAAAGCCGTTCATGCGTCCGCTCCCGCCTTCGCCGGAACGCGACGCGCTGATGGCCACTGTCCGGGAACACGTCGGGGCACGCTGGGCCGGGGAGCGGATTCCGCTTCTCGAGGCGGGCCAGCGATTCGGGATTCCGTCGGGCGGCGAGAACCTCGAGGCCGCCGCAATCGTCGCCGGCGTGCTCGCGCTCCTGGCGCTGCTGCTGATCCTGCTTTTGCTGGCCGTTCGATTCTTCTTGTTGCCGGCAGGATTCGCGCTGGGGATCTGGCTGTGCCGAAAGGGCCTGACCGGACGCCGCGACGCATTCACCGCCGCCCACACGCCAACCGCGCGGGTAAGCAGCGCCACCAACGGACTCATCGAGATCGAGGGACTCGCCAGAACCGGGCAACCCTCGCCGGCGGGCGTCAGCGGACGGCCGAGCGTGTGGTGGGACGTTACGGTTGAAGCCTGGTCGAAACAGAGCGACAGCGGGGGCACCTGGCGTCAACTCGCGGCGCGCCACGGCGGCACAATGGACTACATGGAAGTGGAAGACCCGACGGGCCGACTCTCCATGTGGTTGAAGGATGCCAACCTCCTTGCCCACGAAGAGAGTTGGGAAGCCGGGAGAGATACGCTTCCCTCTTCCGGCGCCGAACTGATGGCGCAGCTCGGTTTCTCGTTTGGCCCCCATGTGCGCGTGCGCGAGGCACGGATGGAGGTCGGTGCGCCGGTTTACGTTCTCGGTACACTCGACCGGCGGCGCACCATCCCGGACCGGGGACCGGACGGCATGGCCGCGCGCATCGTGACGCAGATCCGCACCGGGCAGTGGCAGACCACACTGGTCCGGAATCTGCCGCGTCCAGTTGGCATGCTGGTCGCCGTGCTCTTCGGATTCCTCGGCATCGTGCTGGGTGTGGGACGTGGCGGCGAACGGGTGAAGGGCCCGCAGGACTCCGCGCCGCCCGACATCCCTCCGGACGCGCTGGTCGTGTGGAAGGGGCGCACCGGACGTCCGTTCATCGTCTCGAACGGACGCGAGGCGCAGGCGCTGGCACAGCTGCGCTCTCGATCGCTGTACCAATGTGCCGGCGGCATCGCGGTGCTGGGGTACTGCGCGTACGAGTTGATCCGGTTGCTCTGGAGAACCTGACGCGGAGTTCGTCAAGGTTCGTCTGGCGCCGCCCGCGGCAGTCAGTGCGAGCTGTTTGCAGGTGGGTTCCCAATCGCAATCCTCCGGTTGGGGCCGGAGGCCACGGTCGGTCTTGAAAGCGGCGTCAGGGCCAATGGCGCGATGTCGCCGGACAGGATCACTGGCGCCCAATAGAGAAAGCTGTGGGTCGGCGCGCGGCTCTTGACCGTGAGCTTTGCGCGGCGCAGCGCCGTCGCGCGGTTTTGTCCGGCGACCACGTTGCGGTAGAACTCGCGCATCAGCCCTCGCTGGACGCGATCTTCGACGTTCCACAACGGCGCAACGAAGGTCTGAGCACCGGCGATCGCCGCCGCTCGACGCATCCCGTAGACCCCCTCCCCGACCGAGGGGACTCCGCTGGCCATCTGGCACTGCGACAGCACCAGCATCGCCGTCCCTCGCAGATCGAGGCGCTGCAGTTCCGCGGCCGTCAGGAGTCCGTCTTCCTGCGAGCCGTCAACCGGACGGTAGGCCTCCTGCAAGACCATGACGGAGAGCGCCATCGCCGCGCTGG
>JBDTSX010000415.1:0-5262 GCA_039930925.1 Acidobacteriota bacterium
GGGTCCCTCGACCGGCGCAGAAAGTCCTCCGATGGCCGGAAGTCGGCAGCGGCGCCGACATTTAGTTCGTCGTTTCGGCGACATCTCACCGGGCGACCCGTGCACACCCGCCGGTGCTCCAGTACAAAGCGCTGGCAGAACGCCGGTTACCCCCGATCCGGGACCGCACACGGCATCGGTTGGACATTTGCTAAAGCAGCGACACCGACCAGCCGGCGCTTCCCCTTCCGACCGGGCCGGCAGGTATCTCCGTGCAGATCAAGATGACGCCACACACACCCAAAACGGCCGATCCGCAAGCACAGGCAGATGGCCGCTGACTCGCGCGGAGAGGACGAGCCGGAAGTCCGCCTCCTGGACGGCGAGCAACGGCAGCTGGTCCTGGAGGAATGGAACCGCACGTCGGTCGTCGCCGCCAGCGACGACGCCATCCACGAGGTGTTCGCGCGCCAGGCCGAGCGATCGCCGCGGGCGATTGCCGTGTCTGGCGAAGGCGCGACGCTGACCTACGAGGAGCTGCACGTGCGGTCCAACCGGCTGGCGCACAGCCTGCGCGCCCGCGGCGTCAGCAACGGCAGCCTGGTCGGCGTGTGTCTCGATCGCACCCCGGAGACGGTTGTCGCGCTGCTGGCCATCCTCAAGGCGGGCGCAGGATATCTGCCGCTCGATCCAGCGCTGCCGCTGCCGAGACTGGCGTTCATGATTGACGACGCGGCCGTCGCGCTCGTCGTCACGCAGGCGCGTCTCCGCGGCGCACTGCCGATTCCCGATCGGCTGGCGTTCGTGCTCGACAACGAGCATGCGTTCACCACGCGGCAGAGTCGATCGATGCCGGCCGTCGGCGTTGACGGCGGCGCCCTGGCCTATGTGAACTACACATCGGGCTCGACCGGCACCCCCAAGGGAGTCGAGATCGTGCACCGCGCCGTCGTTCGCCTTGTCTGCGCGGTGAACTACGTCACCCTGAATGCCGACGAGCGTGTCCTTCACGCCGCGCCGTTGTCGTTTGACGCGTCGACGTTTGAAATCTGGGGTCCGCTGCTGAACGGCGGCCGTCTGGTGCTCTATCCCGAGGAGTTCATCACGCCCGCGGGGCTCGCCCGCACCATCAGCGCGCACCGGGTCACCACGCTCTGGCTCACGGGGGCGCTCTTCAACGCGATCGTCGATCAGGACGTGACCTGCCTGCGCGGCATCCGGCAACTGCTCGCCGGCGGCGAGGCGCTGTCGGTGCGGCACGTTCGCCGGGCCATGGAGGCGCTGCCGGATGTCACCGTGATCAACGGCTACGGCCCGACCGAGTCCACGACGTTCACCACCTGTTACACAGTTCCGCGCCCGCTGGCCGCCGACGCGCGCGCCATCCCGATCGGCCGGCCGATTCGCGACACCCGCGTCTACGTGCTCGACGACCGTCAGCGGCCGGTCGCGATCGGTGTCATCGGCGAGCTGTATATCGGCGGCGCCGGACTGGCGCGGGGATATCTGAACCAACCGGAGCTCACTGCCGAGAACTTCACCTCGGTCGATATTGACGGCCGGGTCGAGCGGCTCTATCGCTCGGGTGATCTCGTGCGCTTTCTTCCCGACGGCGCGCTCGACTTCATCGGCCGGGCCGACAACCTGGTCAAAATCCGCGGTTTCCGGATTGAGCTCGGGGAAATCGAGACCGCGCTGGCCGCGCACGCGCAGGTGCGGCGCGCGCTGGTTGTCGCCGGCGACGATGCGAGCGGCGGGAAGCGGCTGGTGGCCTACGTCGTGGCGCATGAATCGGTCAAGGTGCCGACCGCGACCGCGTTGCGCGAGTACCTGGAAGGGCAGCTGCCGGCTTACATGGTCCCCTCGGTCTTCATGTGGCTGGCCGACCTGCCGATCTCGACCAATGGCAAGATCGATTACCGCGCGCTGCCGCCGCCGGGCACGCAGCGGCCCGATCTCGCCGCTCCGCTGATTGAGCCGGACACCGTCGTCGAGAGGCTGCTGTGCCGCCTGTTCGGCGAGGCGCTCTCGATCGACCGCATCGGCGTGAAGGACGGGTTCTTCGAGCTGGGCGGGAATTCGCTGCTCTGCTTGCGGCTGCTGGCGCGTCTCGAGGCCGAGCACGGGCTCGTCATCCCGGCGGTCGAATTCTTTCGCACGCCGGATCCGGAGCAGCTCGCCGCCTATCTCGCTCGCGGACCACGCGCCCTTGCTACGGGCGACACCTCCGGTGCGCCTCGCGGGCCCGTCCGGGCCGCCGACAGCGCGCCCGCCGATGACGTGGCCGTGATCGGCATGGCCGGACGCTTTCCCGGCGCGGACACCGTCGAGGAGATGTGGCGGAACATCTGCGCCGGAACCGAGTCCATCACCTACTGGTCCGACGCGGAGCTGGATGCCTCGGTGCCCGCGCACCTGCGCGGACACGCGGATTACGTCCGGGGCCGAGGCGTCCTGCGCGACGTGGAGATGTTCGACGCGGAGTTCTTCGGGATCCACCCGCGCGAAGCCGAGGTCATGGATCCGCAGCAGCGCATCTTCCTCGAAATCGCATGGGAGGCGCTCGAGCATTCCGGTCACGTGCCCGACAAGTACCGCGGCCAGATCGGCGTCTTCGGCGGGATGTACGACAGCTCGTATTTCACGCACCACGTCGCCGGCCGCATCGACGTCCTGGAACGGGTCGGCGCCTTTCAAGCCATGGTCGCGCACGAGAAGGACTACCTGACGACGAGGGTGGCGCACCGCCTCGGGTTGACCGGGCCGACCCTGAATATCCAGACCGCCTGCTCCACTTCGCTCGTCGCGATCTCGGAAGCGTTCTTCAGCCTGCGGGCCCGGCGGTGCGACATGGCGCTTGCCGGCGGGGTCGCCGTCACCTGCCCGCCGCGCAGCGGCTACCTGTATCAGGAGGGGGCGATGCTCTCGCCGGACGGGCATACGCGCCCGTTCGACGCCGACGCACGCGGCACCGTTTTCAGCGACGGCGCGGCGATCGTCGTGCTGAAGCGGCTGCATGACGCGGTTGCCGACGGCGACACCATCTATGCCGTCCTGCGCGGCGCGGCGGTCAACAACGACGGCGCGAGCCGCCCGAGCTTTTCCGCGCCCAGTGTGGACGGCCAGGCCGCCGTGGTCGCGATGGCGCATGCCTGCGCGGGGGTGCACCCGAGGAGCGTGTCGTATGTCGAGGCGCACGGCACCGCGACACCCCTCGGCGACCCGGTGGAAGTGGAAGCGCTGACCCGGGCGTTCCAGCTCGGGACGCGGGACACGGGATTCTGCGGGCTCGGCTCGATCAAGAGCAACCTCGGCCACCTGGTGATTGCGGCCGGAGCGACCGGGCTGGTCAAGACGGTGCTGGCACTGTCCCGCGAAGAGATTCCCCCGACGATCAATTTCCGCGCGCCGAACCCACGGATCGACTTTGCCGGCGGACCGTTCTATGTGAACGCGACCCGCAAGGAATGGAAACGGGGCCGCACGCCTCGTCTTGCCGGCGTCAGCTCGTTCGGCGTCGGCGGCACCAACGCCCACGTCGTCCTCGAAGAAGCGCCCGAGCCGGCCGCTCCACTACCGGCGCGCGCCGCGGAGTTGCTGGTGATTTCGGCGCGCACGGCTTCCGCACTGGACGCGGCGGCAGCGCGGCTCGGCTCGTACCTCGGATCCAATCCGGCAGCGAATCTATCCGACGTCGCCAACACGCTCCAGGCCGGCCGGCGCGACTTTCCGCATCGCCGCATCCTGGTGGCCACGGACGCAGCCGCCGCGGCCGCAGGGTTGAAAGATCAGGGTGAGCGGCGTGCGACGGCACATCTTCAATCGCGGGCGCCGCGCTTGGCGATGATGTTTCCGGGCCAGGGCAGCCAGTACCCTGAGATGGGGCGCGGCCTGTACCGGGCCGATCCGACGTTCCGCTCCGAAGTGGAGCACTGCGCGGCGCGGCTTCGCCCGTACGTCGATTTCGATCTGCTGGAGACGTTCTATCCGGCGAGCGACGGCGCACGCGCCCGGCCGGCCGACGCGACCGCGTTCGCCCAGCCGGCGATCTTCGTCCTCGAATACGCGCTCGCGAAGACGCTGATGCACTGGGGTGTGCAGCCGGACGCCCTGATCGGACACAGTGTCGGCGAGTTCGTCTGCGGGGCGCTCGCCGGCGTGTTCTCGCTGGCCGATGCGCTGCGCCTGGTCGCCGCCCGCGGCCGGATGATGCAGGCGCGTGCCGCCGGCGCCATGCTCTCCGTCCGGCTTGCTCCCGACGTGCTCGCCGCGCGCCTCGGACCTGAGCTTGCCGTGGCCTCCGCGAACGGCGCCAGCCTCTCGGTCGCATCCGGACCGGTTGATGCCATTGCCGCGCTGCAGCGGCAACTCGGCGACGAAGACATCTCGTGCAAGCTCTTGAACACGTCGCATGCCTTCCACTCACCGATGATGGACGGCATCGTCGAACCGTTTGCCGCGCTCCTGTCAGGCACGACGCTGAACGCGCCGGCGATTCCGATCCTGTCCACCGTCACCGGACAGTGGCTGACCGCTGAAGAAGCGACCGACCCGATCTACTGGGCCAGGCATCTGCGCGCCACGGTCCGGTTCGGCGACGGGCTGCAGGCCCTCCGTGGTCACGCCGGCCTCCTCGTCGAAGTCGGTCCCGGATCCACGCTGACGACGCTGTCGAAGGCGCACCCTGCGGGCGGCAGCGGCCGCGTCGCCGCGATTGCCACCCTGCCCGGGCGAGGCGCGACCGAGTGGCAGTCGCTGCTCGACGCTGTCGGCCAGATGTGGCTGGCGGGCGTGCCGATTGACTGGACCCATCACCACGGTGAACTCCGGCGCCGGGTGGCGCTGCCAACCTATCCGTTCGAAAAGCGGCGGTACTGGATTGACGCCTGTCCCGCAAAGTCCGCACAACCCGTCATGGAGCCGGTCATGTCACAGAGTCACGCCCTGCCAGCGGAGCCACGCATTGCGTTGGTGCCCGCGCCGGCATCCGTTGGTCCGGGCCCGGTGAGCACGAGCCCGAGGACGAGTCGTCTGATGAAGACGCTCAGGGACCTGCTCGAGACGAGCGTCGGGATCGAGGTGGGAGACGCCGACCAGTCCGCGCACTTCGTCGAGATCGGCCTGGACTCGCTCACGCTGACGCAGACGGCGCGGCTGCTGCACAAGACGTTCGGCGTCAACGTGACGTTCCGGCAGCTGATGGAAGACTACCCAACGCTGCAGAGCCTGGCGCAATTCATCGATGCGCAATTCATCGATCCCGCGGTGGCCGAGGTTGCGAAC
>JBDTSX010000416.1:0-5246 GCA_039930925.1 Acidobacteriota bacterium
CTGCCGGCCGCCCATTTCCCGCTGTACGTATCGGCTCTCCCCATCGTTAGGTAGAAGCAGAAGCGAGTCTCGGGGGACCGCGGGAGGCGCGGATCCGGTGAGAGTCCGGGTCCCCCGGCGGTTTCGCGGCGAACCCATCTGAAGGAAAGAGGACCATGGCCAGAGTACAGCTCAGCCCCGAAGCCGACCGGCGGCTCATTGCCAGGCTACAGGGTGGGGAAGAGGCCGCGATCCGCGAAGTCGCCCGCCTGTTCGGTCCCATGATCCAGCAGCAGGCCCGGCGGCGGCTGTCGAACCACGAAGACGCCGAAGAGGTCACGCAGGACGTCCTGCTGGCCGTCTGGCGGCAGATCCGCAGCTTCCGTCAGGATGCCGCGCTGTCCTCCTGGATCTATCGCATCACGCTCAACGCGACGATGACCCGGCTGCGCGCCGGAGGCCGTGCCAAGCGCCGCGGCGTCTCGGTGCCGCTCGACACCACTGGGGATCCCGACTTCGAACTGCACTACCATCACCGCGCCGCGCTCGCTGACGCCACCCCCGCTCCGGACGAACGCGTCGTGCAGGCGGAAACCCGGCAGACCATCAACCGCGCGGTCGCGACGCTGCCGAGAGACATGCGCCACGCGGTGCTCCTCCGCTATACCTGCGGCCTCTCGCCGCAGGAGTCGGGAGCGCTCTTGCGGGTGAACCCGCAGACCATGCGGACGCGGCTCAATCGCGGCAGGCGGCTGCTTCGTCTGAAGCTCGCCGCGGCCCGCCTCGTTGACGGGCCGCCGCTCGAGTTCCGTGCGGCCCGGCCCGCCGCACCCAGCCAGTCCTGACCGGCCCGACGCCGGCAACCCGGGCGTGGCAGTCGATACACGATTGCCGCAGTTCTGGCTCGAAACACGTCAGGGTGCCGCTGTACGAGCGCTGTTTGCCAGAACTCAGCGGTGGCATCGCTCTTGATACATAAGCACACGGCCGCCTGACCGAGACACCGGTGGCCAGAGGAGTGTGTTATGAATCGCGACGAACTGGAAGGCAAGGCGGAGGCGCTCAAGGGAAAGATCAAGCAGGCGGCCGGGGACCTTGCGGACAATCCTCGTCTGCACGACGAAGGGGTCGCCGACGAACTGGCCGGCGACGCGCAGGACACCGCCGGCCGGGTGCGGCGCAAGGTCGGCGAAGCCATCGAGGACGTCGGGAACGCGATCAAGCGGTAAGCTCGCGACGCGCTGACCGGGAGTTTTAGTGGATGATCGCGAACGATCCGTCGCGATGCGCCACCACGGCGACCAGTCCCCATACAGGCACGGCGGCGGCGTTCGACTGGCCGGCAACGCGTCGGCCGGTTCGGTCGAATGCCTGCCAGGCGAGTGTGCCGCCCCGCGCCCAGGCGGTGCCCTCCGTCCAGGCGACCACCCCCAGACCGGCGGCATTCGTCGCGATCGACGGATGTTTGCGGCTTGCCTGTCCCTCGACCGCCACGGGAGCGGAAAACGTCTGCTTCGGCGGATCGAGCCGCGCGTAATAGATTTGCTTCGCCGTCTCCCACGCCGCGATCAGACCGTCGCCGTCCAGGGTCATGGCAAAAGTGGACATCGGACAGACGTTGATCTCCCATGCCTGCAGGGCCACCGGCTTCGGGAACGCGTCGGACAGCGTGATCCAAGTGGCCTCACGATGCACGTCGTTCCTGGCGGACCGGTAGAGAATGTGCGCGGTGCCGCCGTGGTCCACGATCGCGCGCAGGCCGCAGCATCCGCAGGCGCCGGTCGATGCCTGCGGCGCGGCCTCTTCCCGCCCGAAATGGGCCCCCTCGTCTTTCGAGCGCGCCACGTACACCTGACGGTTCGACTCGCCGGCCGTCGCACCGAGGCCGTGCCACGCCACATAGACGTTGCCGCGGGAGTCCGCGGCGATGGTCGATCCGTCGATGTCCGTCGACACGGCTGCCACATTGATCTGCGGAGCGAACGACTGACCGTCGTCGCCGAGCCTGGCGTACCAGACCGGCATCCGCTTGACCCCCGCGACCTGGACGTCCGCTGACCCATGCCAGGCCACGTGAACCCGTCCGTTTCGCCCCAGGGCGATCTGCCCGCCGCGCACCGAGCCCGTCGCGAGCGCCGTGCCCGGGAGGCTGTTGACACGCAACGGCGCCGAGAACGCGCTGTCGTGGGCGCCGCGGCGGACGTAAAACAGATCGCCCCCCGCGGGCTTGCCCTTGAAATACAACACATGCAGGACGTCGTCGGCATCGACCACCGCTTGCGGCTGGATTCCACCGTCGGGCAGGCGCACGAGCGAGACCGCGGGGGGCGCCTGGTCAGCGGCGGCGAGCGGGTGGAGCGAGGCGGCGGCGAGGACGAGTGCGGCGGCGATCGACAAGGGCAGACGCATGAATGGATTTTCCTCTCGACTGTGCGTGTCCCTCCATCATACGCATACCCGCAGGCGGGGTGTGGCGTCCGCGGCCGGGGTGAACGCGTGCCCCGGACCAAATGGCGCGTATATTAGAAGCGATTTCCCGGACCCTGCGATGGACAGGGGTTTCTGCGGATCGAGGAGAGTTGGATGGCGAACGCGGCAAAAGTGAACGGCAAGGTGAAGCGCGCCCGGGCGGGCGCCGCCGAGGATCTGGCCCGGGCCCGGGCAAAAGCGCAGCGCAAGATCGTCAAGATCCAGGCGGCCCTCGCGGACAAGGAAGCCGGAATCGTGGCCGCGCTCGAGGAAAAGGTCGCCAAGGCCGAAGCGAAGCTGGAGCGCGCCGGGCGGTCGAAAAAAGCGGCCGCGGTCAGCGCGCGGAGTCCCAAGACGGACAGCCGCGTACGAGCAGGAGCGACGAAGAAGCGCTGATCGCGTCCAGCCCGGCGAGCGTGTCTCTCATCGCTCCGTCATCACTTCGCGAATCTTCTGACCGAGTGATTCCGACGTGAAGGGCTTGTGCAGGAACGCGACGCCCGGGTTGAGGACGCCGTACTGCACGATGGCGTCTTCCGTGTAGCCGGACATGTAGATCACTTTCAGCCCGGGACGCTGCCGGACCAGCCGCCGCGTCAAGTCGGGGCCGCTCGCCCCGGGCATGACGACGTCGGTCAGGAGGACGTCGATTTCCGGGTGGCGCTCGAACTGCTGCAGCGCCTCGTCGGCGCCTGCGGCGACCAGCACCGTGTAGCCCTGGCGCTGCAGGAGCCTGGTGGCCACCTCGCGAAGTCCGTCGGTGTCTTCCACCAGGAGGACGGTTGGCGCCGCGGTTGCCGAGGGCGCTGGGTGCAGGATCTCGGTCGGCACGGTCGCCGTCGCATCGACACGCGGGAAATACACCTTGAACGACGTGCCCTTCCCGAGCTCGCTGTAGACGTTGACACATCCGCCGCAGCGCGCGGCGATCCCGTGGACCGTGGACAGGCCGAGCCCCGTCCCCTTGCCGATCTCCTTGGTCGTGTAGAAGGGCTCGAAGGCACGCGCCTGCACCTGCGGCGTCATCCCCGTGCCCGTGTCGGTGACGGTGAGCACGACGTACGGCCCGGGTTTGACCGAGAGGTGCGTGCGGGCATAGTCCTCCTCGATCTCGACGTTCGAGGTCTCGATGGTCAGCGTGCCCCCCCCCGGCATCGCGTCGCGCGCGTTGACGGCGAGATTCAGGACGATCTGGTCGACCTGGCCGCGATCCGCCTTCACGCACGCCAGGTCGGGCCGCAGCTTCAACACGATCTTGACGTCTTCGCCGATCAGGCGGTCCAGCATGCTCTGCAGATCGCCCACGACGGCGTTCAGCTCGATCAGGGTCGGCTCGACGATCTGCTTCCGGCTGAACGAGAGCAGCTGACGGGTGAGGCCGGCGCCTCGTTGCGCCGCCTTCCGGATCTCCGCGACACAGGGCTGGCGCGGGTCGGTGACGCTGAGATCGTCCATCAGCAGGTCGCAGTGGCCGAGAATCACGGTGAGGAGGTTGTTGAAGTCGTGGGCCACGCCGCCGGCGAGCCGTCCGACCGCTTCCATCTTCTGGGCCTGCCGGTATTGCTCTTCCATCGCGCGGCCCTCGGTGATATCGGTGCCCGAGCTGAAGGTGCCGGTGGCCTTCCCCGCGGCGTCGCGCAGCACCGTATTGCGCCACGAGATCAGCCGTTCCTTCCCGGTCTTGGTGACGACCAGATTCTCGCCGACCGAGAGCGTTCCGTCGAGCGCCCGATGCAAGGTCTTTCTGACGGTCTCGTGGACCCTGGCCGGCAGGCAGGTCTCAATCCAGTCACGCCCGAGCAGTGACTCGACCGTCCAGCCGAGCACGTCACACGCATACCGGTTGGCGAGCAGGATCTTCAGGTTCACGTCGAGCGAGATGAGCAGGACTTCCGCCGTATCGAGGTACTGTTGCGCCCGGTCGCGCTCGTGCCGAACGGCGCTTTCGGCCAGCATGCGTACGCTGATCTCGCGCCGGAGCTCGTCGGCACGCTGCTCCGCGACGGCGTGGAAGTAGCCGTTCTCGTAAATCCGGCCGACCTGGCCGGCGAGCGCCGTGACCAGGTCTTCGTCGTCCTGGGAAAAGGGCCGGCCTTCATTACCGACGAAACAGATCCAGCCGTAGACCGAGCCGGGCGAGGCAACCGGTGCGGCCAGAAACGCCTGCACCTCCGGATGACGCGCCGGAAACCCCAGCTTCGCGGTGTCCGGGTCGCGGGCGTCGCCGCGCCAGGTCTTCCGGCTGAGGACCACCGTCTCGAGGATGCCGGCGACCCGATCGCCGCTCCTGATCCAATCGCCGGCCTCGATCCCCGACGTCGCGAAGCGGGTCACCGTCTGGTCCTTCAGATCGAGGATGCCGAGCGTGACGTAGGTCGCGCCGAACAGTTCGCGAGCCGCGCTGCACACGGTGTCGAGCAGCCGGTCCGCGTCCCGCTCGGAGGCAATCTCCAGGCTGATGTTGACGAGGGCGCGTAACTTGGCATTGGCGGCTCTCGCGTCTCCCGTCTTCTCCGAGAGCTGGTCGGTGACCAGCGCCAGGTGCTCGCGATCGAACCCGCGTGCCTGGAGGAGGACATCGGGCGCGGATGGGACCACTCCCTCCGACTCGCCGCGCAGCGCGCGCGCGACCACCGACAGGACGGCGGCGGACTCGGCCGGCTTCGTCAGCACGTACGACACGCCGCTCGACAGCGCCAGTGCCCTCGCTTCACGCTCGCCGTAGTGGGCGGTGTAGAACACGACCGGTATGGTGCGGGTCGCCGGATCGAGACGCAGCTGTTTGACCAGCTCATAGC
>JBDTSX010000417.1:0-5228 GCA_039930925.1 Acidobacteriota bacterium
CGCCCCGCAGTTCGATCGCGACGGACAGCATCGAGTAGAACGCGAACAGCACCGGAAGCGTGAGCAGCATCGGCACGCACCCGCTGGCCGGGTTTACCCCACGCTCGCGGTAGAGGCCCATCAGCTCGGCGTTCATCTTCTGCCGCGCCGGATCGCTCATCTTGAGCTTCGCGTAACGCTCCTGGATGGTCTTGACCTCCGGCTGGATCTCCTGCATGCGGCGCATCGAGACCACGCTCTTGTGCCGCAGCGGAAACATCGCCAGGTTGATGAGGACGGTCAGGAGGATGATCGACCACCCGAAATTCCCGACGAAGCCGTTCACCCACTTGAGCGCGCGGAGGAGCGGCACGACCAGCGCCGCAAACATCCCGAAGTCGATCGAGCGCACGAGATCGCGATCGACCGACGCGAGAATGTCGAAATCCTTGGGACCGAAGAAATACCGCGCGCCGCTCGGCGCGGCAGGATAGCGCACGAACCATTGCACGAAGTGCGCGACGATGTTGTCGCTGCCGACGACGGGAACGTCAATCGCTTTGTATTCGAGGTGGATGGGCTGTCCGGCGGCTACGACTGCTTGAAGAAAATAGTGATCGTCCACGCCGCCGAACCCGAAGGTCCCGTCGAGCGAGGCGTTCTCGGCGATCTTGGATTCCTTGATCCGGCTCACCGAGCCGTCCCGATAGAAGATCGGCTGCGCGGGGGGATTGTAGCTGCGTGTCGCGGCCACGACGCCGCTGCCGATGCCAGGGCCGCCAACGACCGAGGGCACCAGTTCGCGATCGCCTTGTTTGACCGTCGCCGAAAACGTGATGACGTACGGTGAATCCGGGGTGAACGTGAACTCCTTGTGCGCCGTCAGCCCATTCGCGTCGGTGTAGTCGAAGGTCAGGGAAGCCGGCGCGGAGCCTACGCGGACGGAGTCCGCACCAGGCTTGAACAGTGCGGCGGCAAGCGTCGCGCTGGCACCCGAGTCGGGAACGGACAGCGTGAACGGCCGCGGCGTCCCCGCCGGAACAAGGTGCGGAACCAACTCCAACGGCTGTCCCGCGTCGTCGTGATACTTCTTGAGCCGCCAGCTCTTCAGCGCGCCGGCGCGGGTGGTGAACACCGCCATGACCGCGTCGTTCTCGAACGTGACGTCGCGCTCCGACGCATCTGCCACGAGCGGCGGCGCGGTTTCAGCCGGAGCCGGTGCGGAAGGCGTTTCGGCGGTGACCGGCGGTGTGGCCAGAGGGGACTCTGATGCCGTCGATGGTGTGGCCTCTGTTTGGGCCGTCTTTGGCTGCGGCTTGGGGGGCGGAAAGATCGCCTGATAGCCGTACAGCACGACGAAGGAGAGAACGATCGCCAGTAAAACCCGTTTTTCCATGAAGTATCGGTACTTAGACTTTCGGCCTCTCGCCGGGGACCGGGTCGAAACCCTGCGAGCCGAGCGGGTGGCACCGCGCCAGCCGTCGGACGCCCAGCCAAGACCCCCGCACGACACCGAACCGCCGCACCGCTTCGGCCGTGTAGTCCGAGCAGGAAGGCAGGAACCGGCAGGAACCCGCGAACATCGGTGAGATCAGAATCTTATACGCACGAAGGAGCGACAGGGCCCCGCGCTGGGCGAGCGACAGGTCAGCGCGCGGCATCGGCCGGCACAGGCAGTCGGGCCGCGCATCGCGTGAGCGCGCCCCGGAAGTCCGACTCGAGGCTGGGATAACCGGCATCGAACAGCTCGCGGCGGGGGATGACCACGACGTCCACGCCCTGGCGGATATGAACTGGAGGCGTAAGCCTGAAGATCTCTCGAATCAATCGTTTCGCGCGGTTTCGGCGGACCGCGTCTCCGAGCTTTCTTGAGGCTACGATGCCGAGGCGACCGACGCCTGCCGCGTTGGGCGCCATCAGCACCGTCAAATATCGTCCCTTGACGCGCAGCGAGAGGTCGAACACGCGCTGGAACTCGCCGCGGCGTCGGACCCGGTGGGCCTTGGTAAATCGCTGGGACGCCATGGGCGGTTCCTCGTAGAGTGGGCGGACCACGCGACGACGCTATCCGGCGTGCTTACGACGACGAAACGGTGAGGCGCTTGCGACCTTTGGCGCGCCGGCGCTTGAGCACGAGGCGGCCGTTCTTGGTTGCCATACGAACCAGAAAGCCATGCGTGCGCGCGCGCCGCCGGCGATTGGGCTGGAAAGTCACACTCATTATCGGAACCCCTGCAGCGAACTGACGGCCGCTGAGAAACTTAGATAGTAGCGAGCGGCACCAATGCTGTCAATCCACCTGGGGCTCCGCGGCATGGTTGTCGCGTCAGGAACCGTGTGTTACAGTCCCCACTCCCTGCGTCCCCGTAGGGTCTCCCCCCGAAGTTTTCCACAACTGTGGAAAAAACTGTGGAAAAACGATGGTTTTCCTCCTCGTGCGCATACAGTCGGGTCCGCACCTTACAGTTCACGCTTTATGGACGAAAAACGGCCTGTTTTTGGGCGTTTGTGCGCAGCTCCGGCCGGGATGTGCGGGCGGGACACACAAGTCTGACGGGTTTCGAGCCCAGGTATTTGGCGAACAAGCGTGAATATGACCGGCAGCACCATCTGGGACCAGGTCCTGGCTCGCATCGAAACCAAGGTTAACCGGCACATCTTCTACACCTGGTTCAAGCCCACGTCTTTCGTGGCCGACCAGGGGGAGTCCCTCCGGATTCGCGTGCCGAACGCGCTCTTCCGCGACTGGCTCACCAAGCACTACTGCACGGTCCTCGACGAGGCGCTCAGCGAGGTCAACCGTCACGGCACCGCTGTCACCTTCGTGACCGAAGACGCCCAGGCGCTGCTTCCGCCCCCCGCCATCCCTGAACCGGTCGTTGGCGACGGGCCGTCAGATCCGGAAACCGAACCTGAGCCTGAAGACGCCCCGATGGGGGGCTTGGCGCCCCGCTACTCGTTCGATACCTTCATCGTCGGCACCTCGAACCAGTTTGCGCATGCGGCATGCCGCGCCGTCGCGGAAGCGCCGTCACGATCCTACAATCCGCTGTTCATCTATGGCGGCGTCGGACTCGGCAAGACGCACCTGATGCATGCCATCGGGCACTACGTGCTCAATCACCTGAAGACGCTGAAGCTGACCTATATCTCGTCCGAGCGTTTCATGAACGAGATGATCAACGGCGTGCGCTACGACCGGATTCTGGATTTCCGCGAGCGGTACCGCAGCGTCGACGTGCTGCTCGTGGACGACATTCAGTTCCTCGCCGGCAAGGAAGGGACGCAGACCGAGTTCTTCCATACCTTCAACGCGCTCTACGACTCGCAGAAGCAGATCGTCATCAGCAGCGACTGCCCGCCGCACGAGATTCAGAATCTCGAGGAACGGCTGCGATCGCGATTCGAGTGGGGACTGATCGCGGATATCCAGCCGCCGGATCTCGAGACGAAGGTGGCGATCCTCAAGCGGAAAGCGGAGACCGAAGGGGTGCCGCTGCCGGACAACGTGGCGCTCTACATCGCCGGGAAGATCAAGTCGAACGTGCGCGAGCTCGAAGGATCGCTGATTCGGCTGATCGCGTACGCGTCGCTGACGGGACGCGAGATTTCCCTCGGGCTGGCGCAGGACGTTCTCCGCAATGTGCTCCAGCACGACGACCGTGCGGTGACCATCGAGGGCATCCAGAAGTACGTCTCGGATTACTACCAGTTGAAGCACGGCGAGTTGAAGTCGCGCAATAACGCCAAGTCGATCGCGATGCCGCGGCAGATCGCGATGTATCTCTGCAAACAGCTCACGTCGGCTTCGCTGCCGGAGATTGGCCGCAGCTTCGGCGGCAAGCACCACTCAACCGTGATTCACTCGATCCGGAAGGTTGAAAACATGCGGAAGACCGACGGAAATTTCAACATGCTTATCAACACCTTCCTGGAGTCGTTTCGCTAGCAAAAACCTGCCGTCGAGCCGTTTTCCACAGACCCCTCGACGGATACCCGCGGATGAATTGTTGGCCGCGCCGGCTCCCGCTTTTCTCCACCGCCGCCCACCAGAAAACCCGCCGGGGTACCGGTGGCGAGTCCACAGTCTAAATAGCAGAAGAGCAAGGGGTAAGCGGCTCTTTTTGTGTTTTCAACAGGACCTATTAACTGTTATAATTCTTTGTTCTTCGATCTCCCTCATCATTCATAGGGATCCGCCGCTGCCGCAGAAACGGGAGCCGCCTTCCCGCGAGGTCATCACCAAGATGGAGCTGGTTGTCCGCAAGACCGATTTGTTGCGCGAGTTGCAACTGTTCCAGGGCATTGTCGAGCGCAAGAACACCATCCCGATTCTGGCCAACGTGCTCATCGAAGCGGACGGGGATCATGTCCGGCTGCTGGCCACGGATCTCGAGGTCGGTCTTCGCAGCCGCTGCCCCGCGTCGGTGACCAAAGGCGGATCGCTCACGCTTCCCGCGAAGAAGTTGTACGAGATCGTCAAGGCGCTCCCCGAGACCGACGTGCGGATCGAGGAAGACAAGAACGGCGTGAAGGTGGCCGCGGATCGGTTCGACTCGCGGATGCAGACGCTGCCGCGCGAGGATTTTCCGACGCTGCCCGACGGCACCGGCGTCTACACCGCGACGCTGCCGCGCGACGTCCTGAAGCAGATGATCGCGAAGACGCAGTTTGCGATCACCGGAGAGGATACGCGCTACTTCCTCAACGGAGCCCTGTTTATCCAGAGCGCGGACTCGATGAGTCTTGTCTCGACGGACGGCCATCGCCTCGCGCTCATCAACGTGCCGCGCAGCAGCACCGGACCGAAAGGGAAGCCGGACGAAGAGCGCGTGATTCTGCCGCGCAAGACGCTCCTCGAGCTCGGCCGGTTGTTGACCGAAGGGGAGGGGGACGTCGAGTACGAGCGCGGCGAGAACCACCTGTTCTTCAAGGTCGGCGAACGGCTGCTGATCTCGCGCACCATCGACGGCCAGTTTCCGGCGTTCGAGCGGGTCATCCCCAAGGGCAACGACAAGCGGGTCGACTTCGACCGCGACCGGCTGACCAGCGCCGTCAAGCGCGTCGCACTCCTGTCGAACGAACGGTCGCGCGCGGTCAAGTTCCTGATGGACGGCGGCAAGGTCGAGATCGCCTCGAGCAGCCCGGAGTTCGGCGAAGCGAAAGAAGTGCTGATGGTCGAGTACTCGGCGGCGCCGGTCACCATCTGCTTCAATGCCCAGTACGTGCTCGATTTCCTCAGCGTCGTC
>JBDTSX010000418.1:0-5227 GCA_039930925.1 Acidobacteriota bacterium
CCGCCGCGAGGACCGCGCGCCGTGAGCGCCCGGGGCCGCTCGTAGACGCCACTCGAGCCATCGGGCACAATCAGGGGGATGTGGCCGGCAAGCTGGAGCAGCGAGCGGAAACAGGCGGGGGCGCCGGCGGCCACCGCGCGCGGGTTGTTGTTGATCCTCACGGAACGTGGCGCGGCGATCTTTCAGTGGATCGTGTGCCTCGCCGCCGCCGCTTTCGTCGGCACTTACCTCTTCATCGCAGTGCACCGGCTTGCCTACCCCTTCGACCTGGAATGGCTGGAGGGGGCGATGGTGAGCCACGTGTGGCAGTTACTCGCGGGCAAGCCGATCTACAGCACTCCGACGCTCGACTTCACGCCGTTCCTCTACCCGCCGCTGTTCTATCTCGCGAGTGCCCTGGTCGCGAAGATGGTCGGCATCGGATTCCTCCCGCTGCGCCTGGTGTCGCTGGTCAGCTCGATCGTCGTGTTCCGGCTGGTGTATCGGCTCGTGGAGCGGGATACCGGGAGCCGCTACTCAGGAGCCGTGGCGCTGGGGATGTTCGCTGCCACCTATCGACTCAGCGGCGCATGGTTGGACCTGGCGCGGAATGACTCGCTGTTCCTGGCGTTGCTGTTGGCTGGCGTCTACTTGCTCCGCTTTCGCGAATCCCGCGCGGGCTGGGCCGCCGCCGGCGCGCTGCTGGCCCTCTCCGTGCTGACGAAGCAGACAGCCGCCTTCATTTCTGTTCCCCTCTTCCTGTACGCGGCAATCGTCGACTGGCGCAGGGGCGTGCTGCTCGTGCTGGCTTTTGGCGGCCTCCTCACCGGAGTGATTGCCTCCTACCACCTGCGGGATCACGGCTGGTTTCTCTACTACGTGGTGTGGCTGCCCCATCAGATCCAGATGACCGCGGCTGACCCGGCTCCGTTCTGGAGCCGCGACATCCTCGCCCCCCTGCCGATCGCGTCAGCGCTGTCGCTCGCCGCGCTGCTCGCCGCGCGTCCGCGCCGGGCGAGAGATGCCTTCTGGCCCCTCGTCGGGCTCGGCTGTCTCGTCGCCGCGTGGATCTCGCGGCTCCACGTCGGCGCTTCCGAGAACGTCCTGATTCCGGCGCACGTCGGCCTGGCTCTCCTCACAGGCCTCGCCAGCCGGCGTCTGCCCGATCTCGCGACCGCGGGATGGCGGCCGCTGGTCGGACTCGCGGTGGCGGTGATGTGCATCGTGCAACTCGCGGTGTTGCGCTATCCCGTACGCGCGCAGATCCCGACCGGCCACGACCGAGCGCTCGCGCACGAGCTCGGGGTGAAAATCGCCGAGGCCGGAGGAGAAGTCTTCGTGCCTTTTCACGCCTTCGTCCCGACGCCCGCGGGTCCGGTGATGCACGCGCACGCGTGGGCCTTGTTCGACGTGCTTCGCGCCGGAGGTTCGGCCCGGTCGGCGCGGCTCCAGGGGCAGATCGACCATGCGCTCAATCACGGCAAGTATCGGATGATCGTGTTCGACAGGGTCGACAAGTGGATGGAACCGGCGTTGAGCGGCGGCTACCGGCGTGAAGGGCATGCGCTCCGGAACAACGAGGTCCGCACCCGTACCTCGTACATCACGTCGCCGCGCTGGATCTTCGTCCCGAAGTCGCCGCGGGCGGTGCGGCGGCCAGCGACACGCGCCGAACGAGCACGCCCAGGCCGTGCGCGACCGGCGAGTCGCCCAACTCCATACAATCGCGCGGAACAGATCGCGCGGGAGATCAGATGACCGCAGTCCGTGTCTGAATTCGATCCAGGAGAGTCGTGATGAGTATCCAAAGAATGCTGCTGTCGGTCGGGTGCGCCGTACTGCTGGCGGGACCGGCTGCACAGGGACAGGGTCAGCCGGCGGCGACGGCTGGAGCTTCGGTCAAGGCGACCGTAGACCAGCTCGCCTGGGTCACCGGCGCGTGGACCGGCACGTTGGGCGATCGGACGATCGAGCAGCATTGGAGCGCACCCCTTGGAGGCTCGATCGTGGCGATGTATCGCAGCATCCAGGCCAACCGCGTGACGCTGTATGAGCTGCTCGCGATCGAGCAGGAAGGTGACGGCGTCGTGCTCCGGACCAAGCACTTTGCCCCGGGGCCGGGCCTGGTCGGGCAGGAAGCGAAGGACGAGTCGGTCAACAACCGCCTGGTCAGCCTCGAGGGGCGATCGGCGGTGTTCGAAGGGGGCGATGCCGCCAACCCGACGCGGATCACGTTCAAGAGCCCCGATGGGGCCACGCTGAACATCACCGTCGAGCGGCGACGCAACGGCGCGCCGGTCTCAACCGAGTTCAAGTACCGCCGCATCACTCCGTAACGGGCTCGATCTCCCGGACGACGCGTCACGGGATGGCGCAACGGTGATGGGAACCGTGCCCGGAGTTCGTCGATCGGCCTGGGCTCGGGCCGCCGCGCCCGGCCGCGAACCGATCCGGCCCTGCATCTTTGCCCGACGATGGGCTGAAAGTCCTCCTGCACTTGGTTTACACTGCGGCGGTATGACGCTCCCCACCCGCGCTCCGCGACTGTTCTCGCTCGCCTTCGTGCTCGCCACCGTCGGCCTCGCGCCGCTGGCGGCCGTCCACCAGCAGGCCGGGCGCAGCGCCCCGGCACTGCGCTTTCGCGCACAGGAGATTGCGACCGATTTCGGCGTCGGGTATGCCGTGGCGGCTGGAGACGTCGACGGCGACACGCGCACCGATATTCTCGCCATCAGCGGGACCGAGCTGGTCTGGTTCAAGGCGCCGAACTGGGAGAAGACGGTCATACTGACCGCCGCGCAGACCACACCGGACAACGTTACGCTCGCGCCGCATGACATCGACGGCGACGGGCGTCTCGATATCGCACTCGGCGCCGGCTGGACCGGACCGAACACCGGGACGCTCGTCTGGGTGAAGCAGAACGCTCCCGGTACGACCCCGGCGTGGGAGGTGTTCCCCATCGCGGCGGAGCCAACTCTCCACCGCATCAAGTGGGCCGATGTCGACGGCGATCGCCGCCCCGAATTGATCGTCGCTCCTCTCCATGGCCAGGGATCCAAAGGGCCGGCATGGGATGGACCCGGGGCGCGCCTCCTGGTCTTCAGGCCGCCCGCGAATCCACGGACCGAGCCGTGGCCGATGACGGTGGTCGGTGACACCAATCACATCCAGCACAATTTCCTGCCGATCAATCTCGACGCCGATCCACAGGACGAGCTCGTCACTGCGAGCAAGGAGGGGCTGAACGCCTGGAAGCGGAAGACGGATGGCACGTGGTCACGGACGTTGCTCGGAGAAGGGGCGCCAGGTGAGGTCAAGCTTGGCCGCGTCGGCGGCCGGCGCATGCTCGCGACGGTCGAACCCTGGCATGGCGCCGGCATCGCCATCTACGCGGAAACGCCGGCCGGACTCTGGGCCAAGACCACGATCGAGTCCGCGCTGACCGAAGGCCATGCACTCGGATGGGCGGATTTCGACGGCGACGGCAGCGACGAACTGGCAGCGGGCTGGAGGCGCGGGAAACCAGGCGTCGCCATTTACGTCGTGGACGGACAGGGCTCGCTCAAGTCGAAGCTGCTGGTTGACGACGGCGGCATGGACACCGAGGATCTCGTCGTCGGCGACTTCAACGGTGACCAGCAGCCCGACATCGTGGCGTCCGGGCGCGCGACCAAGAACATCAAGATCTACTGGAACGAGTCACGCCAGCGCTGAGCACCGGTGGCGGATCGATTGTGGGTTCAGTCGCTTCTCGATCGTTACTTGTTGACAACCTCGGAATCTGCTCACTAGTATCTTGGCTCCGGACCACTTCGATCACCGCATCATCCATTTGAAAGAGGAACCATGCCTCCACCGAACAAGACCCAAGTCGTCGCCCTCCAGCGCAACGCGGCCGCGCTCCTCAAGCTGCTCGGCGGCGACAACGACGATCGCCTCCGCTTCTGGGAGATCTTCAAGGGAGTCACGACGCCGGTCGAAGCGAAGCTGATCGATCACCAGATCGCCGTCGCGGTCGGTCTGGTCGATCAGGTGAGCAACTCGATCAAGGCGCTGCAGAAGACGGCAGGCAGCATCCAGGGCTGACGCGCTCACTCCGTTCATGACCGCTTTGGCCGGCCGGCGTCGTCTCGATTGAGTACGGTGCGCAACGCCGTCCGGCCCCTCTTCCTGGTTGGCAGCCAGGGCGATACTCAGTTCCCGGCTTCGCATCTTCGCGCCGCCTTCGGCGATGCGCTGTCGATCGTGACCGACCTCTCGGCGGCGGTTGCCTGTCTCGCACCTCAATCGCACGACTCACGCGGAGCCCCCGCGCTCGCCATCGGCGTGTTTCCCATCACTGATCTCGCCGGGCACCGGGAGTTCGCGCGCGACGGGCGGGCCGCGTGTATCCCGACACTCAGCGTCGCGATCGACGATCGAGCGACCTTCATTGGTCCGGTCGCGTGGCCGACCCGGCCAGGGTGCGGACAATGCGCGCGCCACCGCATGATCGGTGCAATGGCCTCCACCGGGCGTGCCCTGGTCGCGATGCCGCCGCGTGCGGCATGCCCGCCTCGCGCGATGCGGCGACTGGCGACCGAGATCCGCGCCTTCCTTCGCGGCGGTCCCAGGGCGCAGCGGCTCGTGCGGCATGTCCTCGCCATCGATCACGCGACTTCGGCGGTGTCGCGGCATCGGGTCGTGCCGATGCCGTACTGCGAGACCTGCGGCGGCGCCAGGGCGATCGCCGACGAACCGAGCGCCGCGGGACTCGATGGCTGGGTCGATCCGGTGACCGGCGTCATCGCCGCGATGGCGGCGTCGTCTTCCTTCGAGACCGGACTCGCGTTACCGATCGTTGTCACGGCAGCCCCTCCCCACCTCGTCGAGGCCGACGGAACGGTTCGACGGCTGCCGCTCGGTTGGGGAAAGGGACTGACCCCAGCCGACGCGGTGCTGTCCGCGGTCGGCGAGGCGATCGAGCGCTACGCCCCATCGGTCCCCGATCCCGAGCGGATCGTCATGGCGCGTCCTGGCGATCTCGACGGGCCCCGCCTGGACCCGGGCCAGTTCGCGCTGTACTCGCCGGAGCAGTATGCGCGCGCCCGGTTCCCGTTCGCTCCCTACGATCGCACGCTCACACATCCGTGGGTGCAGGGCTGGTGGCTCGGCACCGGTGAGCCAGTCTGGGTGCCTGCAGTCTTCGTCTATCTTTCCATCGAGGTCAGGCGCGAGCAGCTGATCTGCCAGGGCTCGTCGAACG
>JBDTSX010000419.1:0-5199 GCA_039930925.1 Acidobacteriota bacterium
TCCGCTTCGTCCTCGTCGTTGCGATCGAACTTGTTGTTGATGATGTTCTTGTAGGCCGCGTCGGCCAGCTTCGCGATCACCGATGCGGTCAGCCCGTTGCCGCCGGCTTCCTGCGAGACCAGCCCGAAGCCGTTGCTCTTCTGGATCGACGACACGGTGTGCTTCGCGGTGATGTGGGTGATTTCATGTCCGAGCACCCCGGCGAGCTCCGCCTCGTTCTTGATCAACCCGAGCGCCCCGCGCGTGATGTGCACGAACCCGCCAGGCGAGGCGAACGCGTTCACGCCGTCGGTGTCGAGCACGATGAATTGCCAGTTGAGGCCGGGGCGCGAGCTGACCTGCGCCAGGACGGTCCCGACCAGCGACACGTATTTCGTGACCGCCGCATCCTGATAGACGCCGTAGTCCTGCCGCAGCTGCGCGCTCACCTGCTCGCCAAGCTGCCGCTCCTCGGCGTCAGTGACCTTGATGTCCATCACCTTCTGGGTCTTGTCCTTGGCCTCCTTGGCCTGCCCGATCCGCTTGCCCAAGCCGCCAAGCTGGGCGTAGGCGGGGGCCGCGACGAGAGACAGCAGCACGACTGACAGCACAACTGTGTTCTTCATATGACCTGTTTCACTTCCTGAATCGGAGCCGGCACGCGAATCTCGTAAATCGCGATCGGCCGCGTCTTTCCTTTGACCACGACGTCGCCCAGGGGGCCGACATCGTACTCTCCTTTGAGCCTGATGCGGGTGGCGTCGCTAATGATAATGCGGGTCTTGTAGTCCTTGTTGAGCGACTCGAGCCGCGACCCGAGGTTCACGTTGTCGCCGATCACGGTGTAGCTCATGATCGACGACGAGCCGATGTTCCCGGCGATCATCTCGCCGGAGTTCACGCCAACGCCGATATCGAGCTCCGCCATCCCGCGCGCGGCCCAGCCGCGATTCAGCGCCCCGAGCTCCTTGACCATCTCGATGGCGGTCTGCACCGCATGTTCAGCGTGATCAACGTCGTCGAGCGGCGCACCGTACAGGGCCATCACCATGTCGCCGACGAATTTGTCCACCGTGCCCTTGTGCAGGAAGACGATCTCGACCATCCGGGAGAAATACTCGTTCAATTGCGCGACCAGCTCCTCCGGATTGCCTTTCTCCGTGACGGTCGTGAAGCCGCGGATATCCGAGAAGAGCACCGACATCTCGCGGCGCTTTCCGCCGAGCTCCGCCCTGTCCGGATGCTCGATCAGCTGATTGTAGACGTCCTTCGAGACGTAGCGGCCGAACAGCTTCTTGACGACGCGCTTCTGGTAGTCCTCGACGAAGTAGCGGTAGGCGGTCCCGGCGAACAGCGCCACCGCCATCGCCGTGAGCGGCTGCAGCATGTTCAGCCACAGTCCGCGCCGGAATGCCAGCACGCTGATCGCGGACCACGCGACGGCGCAACCCGCCGCGCCGATCGATCCGGCGACAAACGGCAGCATCGTGGACATCAACCCGACGATGACCGCCCCGGCCAGCGTGGCCGCGAGGCGCGCACTGTCCGGAGCCGGCCTGAGGAAGCGGTTCGAGAGCAGGCTGTCCGCCATGCTGGCGTGCAGCTGGATGCCCGGCATCAGCTCCGACCCGAACGGCGTCTGGAACACGTCAACCAGGCCCGACGTGGTCATCCCGACGAAGACCAATTTGTCCTTGAAGACGGCCGGATCGACGAGCGGCGGCTGGCCGGCGGAAATCTGATCCTGGGAAATCAGGAGGTGCCGGGCCTCGTAGGTCCGGAACGGCCGGGTGTGGTTGACCAGCACGGGCGCGCGATAGTTGATCAGCATGGTCTGCTGATCGTGCGCGGGCTGTCCCGTGGCCGCGGACTCCACGCGCACGGGGACGAGCGGAATGCGCCGATCCCGCACCCGAATCGTCTCGCCGTCGAGCACGATTTCGTCGGGGCGGAAGCCGCCCCACTTCAACGCGGCGGCAATCCCGAGCGATGGCAGGTAACGTTCGCCCGATCGGATGAACGGCGGCATCCGCCGCGCCGGACCATCCGGATCGAGCGGCAGAAAATTGTGCCCCAGCCCCGCGGCGGCATCGGTCAGTGCCTGAAATGGTGGAAGGATGAGGGGACGCTCTTCAATCGCGGGACCGAGGCGATAGGCCGGTGCGCGCCACTCGGCCGGCTTGACGCTCTGCAGCTGCCCCTCATCGGCGCCGGCGAACACCGCGTCGGCGAGCATGATGACGTTGCCGGCCGCCGCCACGGACTTGACCATTTCCTGATCCGACTCGTCGCCGGTCCAGGCGCGATCCGCGTATTGGAACGTCCCCTGGGTGCGCTCCGACAGGGTGACGTCGTACGCCACCACCCGGGCCTGGCTCAGGAAATCGATCAGGTTCGACTGGATCAGGCGCGGCCACGGCCAGCGCCCGGCCACGGGGGAGAGATCACGGATGCTCGCGTCGTTGATCTCGACCAGGACGATGTCGGGGTTGGGGTTGCGCGTATCGGCGGCGAGCCGCATCCGCCAGTCGTAGAGCTTCAGTTCCACCGTCTCGAACAGGCCGGTGAGCCCAAGCAACAGGACGATCGCGGCCGCGCCGAGGCCCAGCCCGAGGCCAACGAGTAGTTTGCGCACGGCAGAGTTAGTTTACCGCATCGAAACACCCCAGGCCGGGCCGCCCCATTCCCGGAGTGGTAACATGGATTATCGAAGATCCGCGAGGTCCTTCCGGTCTCATGTCACCGCCAGGTGACCTGACCCGAGTCCCGGGCGTGTGGAGTGACAGGAGTCTGGTGTGAGCGTCACGAGGGACCGCATTTTCGAGCTGATTGGAGCGGCCGCCCGGGATCTGAACGCCACGCAGCCGGCCCACAAGCCTTTCGAGCCGCAGGAAGACACCCTTCTGAATGCCGACGGCGGCGAGCTGAGCTCGCTGGCCGTCGTGACCTTCATTCTGGCCGTAGAAGAGCGGTTGGGCGACGAGCTCGGGCGACCGGTCCAGCTCTTTGACGACTCCCTGATCGCCGACCCGAGCGGACCGTTCCGGACGACAGGCAGCCTGGCGGATCACATCCTCGGCCTCGTGCGAACCGCATCGGCATGACGGCCGGCCCGCTGCACCTGGTATCGGACTTCAACATCGACCTTCTCGCGTCCGGTCTGCGGGGAACCCTCGGGGAGGCCGCGGTCATCACCACCGCGCCGTTCGGCCAGGTCTATCAGGCGCTGATCGCGCCGGACCCGGCCCAGGTCACCGACAGTACGACGCTGATCGTCTGGACGCGGCCCGAGAGCGTCGTAGAAGGATTCCGCCGGGCGCTCCAGCTCGGGGAGGTGGAACACTCCGCCGTCCTGGCGGAAGTCGATCGCTATACGCAGGCGCTTCTCACCGCGGCGGCGGCGTGCCGATATGTGCTCCACCCGACCTGGACAATCCCGGCGTCCAAGCGTCTCTATGGCCTGCTCGATTTGAAGCCGGGACTGGGGATCAGGAGTCTGCTCGTCACGATGAACCAGGCGCTCTCCCAACTGATGGAGAAGTCGTCGAACATCTTCGTCCTGGACGCCGATTCGTGGCTGCGAACGGTCGGCGCAAAGGCCTACGCGCCAAAACTCGAGTTCATCACCAAGACGCCGTTCTCACCGCCGGTGTTCGCTGCCGCTTCGAAAGACATCATCGCGGCGCTCGACGCGCTCGAGGGACGAGCGCGGAAAATCGTCGTGGTCGATCTCGACAACACTCTCTGGGGCGGGGTGGTCGGCGACGATGGCCCGGACGGGATCCATCTGGGGGGGCACGAATACATCGGCGAGGCCTATGCCGCGTTCCAGCGCTCACTTCTGGCCCTCACCAATCGCGGGATCCAGCTCGCCATCGCGAGCAAGAACGACGAGTCCCTGGCGCTCGAGGTGATCGACAGTCATCCGGAAATGATCCTGCGACGCGAGCACTTCGCCGGCTGGCGGATCAACTGGAACGACAAGGCGGCCAACCTCGTCGAGTTGTCGCAGGAGCTTCGCCTCGGTCTTCAGTCGTTCGTCTTCATCGACGACAATCCCGTCGAGCGCTCACGGATCTCCAGCGCCCTTCCGGAAGTCCTCGTGCCGGAATGGCCGGCGGAGCCCGCGCTCTACGCCGCCACGCTCGATGCGCTCGATTGCTTCGACGTGCCGCAAATCACGTCGGAGGACTTCGCTCGAACCGCGACCCACGTGGCTGAGCGCCAGCGCCGCGCGAGCCAGTCAGGCGCGCCAACAGGTTCGTTCAGCGAGTGGCTCGACTCCCTCGAGACGAGCGTCCAGGTGGAACCGCTGTCGCCGTCGAACCTGCCGCGCGTCGGCCAGCTGTTCAACAAGACGAACCAGTTGAACCTCACGACCCGCCGTCTTTCGGCGGCAGAGATCGACGCCTGGGCGAGCGCTCCCGGCCGGAAAGTCTGGGCGATCCGGGTCCGCGATCGATTCGGCGATTCAGGGTTGACCGGCGTGGTTTCGCTCGAGATCGACGGACCCACGGCTCGCCTGGCCGACCTGATTCTGAGCTGTCGCGTCATGGGCCGCGGTGTCGAGTACGCGATGCTGCACCTGGCCTCCGCGTTTGCCGCGAGCCAGCAGGTGACGACCCTCGAAATCGAATACCGCCGAACCGAGCGAAATGGCCCCTGCCTGAAGGTGTTGCAGGAGTCGGCGCTGTCGCGCCGATCCGACACCGTGTTCGTGTGGGAAGGCTCGCAGCCCTACCCGCTTCCGCCTGAGATCCGGCTCGTACAGTAGTCTCGTGCCGTGAGCCATACGCTTCGCTTCTGCGATCGGGCCGACGTTCCTCGCCTGATGGCCTTCATCGATGCGTACTTTCGCCCGGGGCACCCGCTGGCCCGCCATCGCGACCTCTTCGACTGGCAGTACGCAAACGGCGACACCTATAACCTGGTGATCGCCACCGACTCGACGTCCGACGCCATCCTCGGCGTGCTGGGTTTCGTCGACTCGGCTCGATACGATCCGGCGCTTGCCCTTCACAACTGCGTCTGGCTGGCGCTCTGGCAGGTGCATCCGGAGGCGAGGATCCCCTCGCTCGGCCTGTCCCTTCTGAAGTTCATCCAGGAACACGTCCCCCACGAGAGCCTTGCGGTGTCGGGGATCCGCCAGGTCCTCGTGCCGTTGTATCGCGCGATGCGATTCGACGTGCGGGTATTGCGACACTACTACCTGCTCAATCC
>JBDTSX010000420.1:0-5195 GCA_039930925.1 Acidobacteriota bacterium
CTCCGGCGCCGTCGTGCTGCTCGCGCCCGATCACGAGGTGCCGGTCGGGGGCCGGATGTTCTGACGACCGCCGAAGCCAGCCGATCAGGAGTCCTCACCGCGGCTGAGCGTCACGCCTTGAGCGCGTGGACCGCGAACATCGCGCCGCCGGGATCCAGGCACTGTGCGATCCGGTCGCCGCCGGGGACGTCCATCGGTCCGTTGATCACCGTGCCGCCGTTCGCCTCGACCACCGCCGCGACGCGATCCGCATCGTCCACACGGATGTACTGCAGCCAGTTGGGTGGGATCGGCATGTCGGCCGTCTTGTTGAACATGCCGCCGAGCCGCGCACCGTCGCGCCCGAAGATCGCATAGATCCCCATCGGCCCCATGTCGTGCTCCTGGAGCATCTCCCAGCCGAACAGCGCCTGATAGAACTGGAACGCCGACTTGTAGTCGGTCGTCAAGAGCTCGTGCCAGGAGAATTCACCCAGCCCCGGCGGTGCATCGTGAGAGGGCGGCGTGCCGGCAGGCGTGAAGAGCGCGAATTCGGCCCCTTGCGGATCGGCGAGGACGGCGAAGCGGCCGACGGTCGGGATGTCCGTGGCTGGCTTCAGCGTGCGCCCGCCAAGCGATTGCGCCTGCGTCACCGACGCATCCACGTCCGGAACGGACACGTACGCCAGCCAGTGGGGCGGCGCTTCGGCGTTCGGCGGCATGCCCATGACGCCGCCGATCGTCGTCCCGCCGGCGGTCCACATCGTGTACGGCATCGGGCCGTTCCACGTCTCTTTTCCCCACCCTGCGACAGCGGTGTAAAAAGGCTCGGCCCGTTTCGGGTCCGGCGTCAGCAGGTCGTACCACACAAACCGTCCACGCGCGCTCACATCGTCCATCCTGCACCTCCGTCAGGCGGCATTATGCACCGGTGCGACACCGATCGATCCTTCCGGGACGAACCACCTCTCGCCGGTGCGTCGCGACGTTCGAAGAGCACTCATTGGGGGGTGACGTTCACGGGTTCTGAACGGCAGCTCAAGAGATCAGAAGAGCTCTTCAGTCCCAAAAGCTCTAGGTCCGTGTGCGTCGCGCCAACGCAGGTTAACGACAGACAGACTAAGCACTTAGCCCGCGGCTCCGCTCAAATTTGGTCTGGATGGTTCAATAACGGAACATCGATCAGAATAGAACACTCGCTGACGCAATTCGCTAACACCCTGCAGACACAGAGGTTATTTCATAGTCACCGCCACTGGATGGCTGCCGCTTTTCAGGACTGAGTTTTGCGAAGTGTGCGCCCGCGAGTCCTCAACGGACTGCGGTTCCACTCAGGAGAGTTTTCATGCGTCGGTCTTTCGTGTTCGGCGCGATCCTTCTCTGCCTGCTGTCGGGGTTTCCGGCGCGGACCTCCGGCCAGCGTGCGCCGACACTCTCGGCGGATCTGCTCGGCCCGCGGGTCCGGGGGGATCGGATCCGGGTCATCGTCCAGGGTCCGGAGGCGACGACGGTATCCGCGATCCGCGGGCGTCTTCGCGGGATCGTGCGACGGGAGCTCGAGTCGTCGGTTGCCCTGGAGGTCTCGCGGGCGGAGCTCGACGCCCTCGCGGCTGACTCGGGCCTCGCGCACATTTCGGCCGACGCGACCGTGTCCAGCGACATGGCGATCACCAACCAGATCACCGGCGCGTCCGCCGTGTGGCAGGGGTCGGGCGGGCTCCTGGGACTTCTGGGCACCGCCGGGTACGACGGAACGGGGATCGGCGTCGCGGTGGTGGATTCGGGTATCTCGCCCCACACCGCCCTGGGCAATCGGGTCATCGCGCGCGTGAATCTGGTGTCGTGGGAGCCGCCATCGGCCGGAGACCCCTACGGCCACGGCACGCACATCGCGGGCATCATCGGCGGCAGCACGACGGCGGCGAAGTTCGTGACCAACGCGTTCGCCGGCGGCAGCGCCCCGGGCGTGCGCCTGATCGACGTTCGGGTGCTTGGCGCCAACGGCACCGGATATACGAGCGACGTCATCGCCGGCATCGACTGGGCGGTGGCGCACCGCGCCCAGTACGGAATCCGGATCATCAACCTGTCGCTCGGCCATCCCGTTTCCGAGCCCGCCGCGGTCGATCCGCTGTGCCAGGCGGTCCAACGCGCGGCGGCGGCCGGCGTCGTGGTCGTGGCATCAGCCGGCAACTATGGCGTGACGTCCACTGGAGCTCCGGTGCTCGGCGGCATCGTGTCGCCGGGAAATTCTCCCTATGCGATTACCGTCGGCGCGATCGACACGGCCGGCACCATCGATCGGTCGGACGACTCCGTCGCGGCGTACAGCTCGCGCGGACCGACGGCGTTCGATCACGCGGTCAAGCCGGATCTCGTGGCGCCGGGCACGCGGCTGGTCTCGCTCGAAGCCCGCGGCTCGTATCTGCCCGCGGCGTATCCGAACTGGCACATCGCCGGAAACAGCACCAATGCCTACTTCCGACTGAGCGGCACCAGCATGGCCACCGCGGTCGTGAGCGGCGGCGTGGCCTTGCTGCTCGACGCGAACCCGAACCTCTCGCCGGGCCAGGTGAAGGTGGCGCTGCAGATGGGCGCGACATTCGTGCCTGACGGCGGCCTGATCGGCGCCGGCGCCGGCAGCGTCAATTTTCCCGCGTCCCTGAAGATCGCGCGCGGCGGGCTGGTGCCGGGCCTGGTGAACACCCTCACCGGCCTCGTCGGCCCAGGAACCGGAGCGGCGTTTCGTGACCACGGCACGCTGATCGATCGTCTCTCTAACAACACCGGGATGCACCTGCTGGGTGTCGTCGAGTCGCTCGTGTACTGGCTCCAGGCCGATAGCGCCGAGCCGGGCGTGCTCAATCTGCTCGGACTCGGCAACCCGCTCTCGCAGGTGGCGGCCAACTGGCTGGTCTACGGGCAGGTGGCGGGCTGGACGTCCAGCAATCATGTCGTCTGGGGCGACAACATTCAGTCGCCGTCCGGGCAGCATGTCGTGTGGGGCGATTCCGAGCACACCGATTCGAGCCACGTGGTCTGGGGCGACTCGTTTCCCGCGGACGGCGGCAGGTAGCGCGTGAGCCGGCCGAAGGCGGGCTCGCTGTCACCAGCGGGCCGCGCCTACATCTCGCTCGTCTCGGCGCTGGGCATTCCGCTCGGCATCTAGCTTCGACGCGTTGACCTCCGACCGGCCGTACCGCCGCAGGATGTCGGACGAGCAGGCGATCGCCATCGTCATGGAGCGCCGCGGGACGATGTACGACGCGGAGATCGTGGACACGTTCATCACGACCCACGCGCGCATCATGCCGCCGGTGGACGCCGCTCCGCATCCGGCCACACGAACGGTCGGCCACGCGCGCGAGCTGCTGGCCGACGTGCCGGACGCGGCGCCGATCGCCGCGGACGTACCGGCCACGAGCGAAGTGCTCGCGGTCGCGAGCCTGGCCCGCGCGGTCGCGGGGGAAGCCGGCATTGCGGATGTCGGCGCGCTCACCTGGATGATGCTGCGGCAGGTCGTGCCGAGCGTGTCGATGGCACTGTTCCTCTACGACGATCGGCACGATGCGGTGACGGTGCAATACGCCGCCGGGGCGCATGCCTCGACGCTGCGCGGCCGGCGGCTTGCGCTCGGCGCGGGCGTGGCCGGCTGGTCCGCCTCCAACCGCCGCTTCGTGCTCAACGCCGACCCGGCGATCGACTTCGGCGCGGCCGTGACGACGATGAACCCGCCGTTGCGCTCGTCGCTGACCGTACCCATGTCGCACGACGGGGCGATGAAAGCCGTGCTCTCGCTCTACTCGTCGTCGCCTGACGCCTTCACGGACGATCATGCGCGGCTGCTGACGCTGCTCGCGCCGAGCCTGGCGTCCTCGATCGCATCCCTCCCGGCGGCGGGCGCCTGGTCGCAATCGGATCCGCTTCGTCCCGCGGCTGGCGAGCTGCGATTGCTGAAACGCTGAGCGTCGGCTGGTTCGTCCCGTCAACTGGTCTCGACTCGCCGCGCACAGGACGCGCGGAGGGGGCCCCCGGCCCGAAGGCGGAGGCCACAGCGCACACATCGACGGCCGTGGCTTCCCCGAAAGGGGACGGAGGCACGGACGGCCAATGCGTGCGGTGGCTTCCGCCTTCAGGCCGGCCCAGAGCCATGCGACAATCCCGGAGATGGCCTTGCCTCCGGCGGAACAGGCCGCGCGCGTCCTGCACGTGGCGAACGGCCACGCCGTCACCGATCTCCTTGCGCAGTCTGGCATTCCTGGAACGCGATCGATCTGGGCCGACGCGCTGCACGAAGGGCCCGTTCCCGATGGCATCACCGACGAGGCGCTGGTCGAGGTGCGCGCACACCATTTGTCGGCCCCTGGGCGCACCGCCGGTGACGTGTCGGCGGAACTTCGGCGCTGGCGGGACTCGGTCGATCGCCTGAAGGAATTCCAGGAACTGGTGCTCTGGTATGAGCACGACCTCTTCGATCAACTGAATCTGGTTCAGGTACTCGACCGCATCGCCGGGCTGTCGCGCGGGGCCACAGAGGTGAGCCTGGTCAGCGTCGGGTCTTTCCCAGGACATACCTGGTTCGAGGGGATGGGGGAGTTGACGGCTGACGAGCTCGCCTCGCTCTTCGACAATCGGCAGCCGGTCGGCGAACCCCAGTTCACGGCCGCCCGGGCCGCGTGGCGCGCGTTCCGTTCGCCCGATCCGCGAGCCTTGGAGGCGCTGCTCGCGACTGACCTCTCCGCGCTTCCGTTCATCGCCGCTGCCCTCCGGCGGCACCTCGAGGAATTCCCATCGGTCGCCAATGGGCTGTCCCGGTCGGAACAGCATCTGCTCGCCCTCGTCTCCTCGGACGGCTCGGACCTCTGGGCGTTGTTTCCGATGATGCACGACGGCGAAGCGTGCTTCTACATCGCCGATCTGTCGTTCTGGGCAGTCGTCCGTGGCCTTACAGAGGCCTCTCCTCCGCTGCTGGAGATCTCGATCGCGTCGCAGGGCGCGGCGACGACGCTCCCGCGCGGCACGGCGACGCTCACCGCCGCCGGCCGTGCCGTGCTGATCGGAGAATCGGACCGCATTCGCCAGTGCGGGATCGACCGGTGGCTCGGGGGCACCCACGTCACCACCGAATCAACCTGGCGCTGGGATGGCGCGAAGGGGCGGATCGTTCCGCCCGTGAATGATGTGGGTTCAACGCAATCGTCCGGCTAAAGCCGGAC
>JBDTSX010000421.1:0-5177 GCA_039930925.1 Acidobacteriota bacterium
CCTCTGGAACCTGTATGGTCCGACCGAGACGACGATCTGGTCCACGATCGAGCGGGTCACCGCCGGCGCGGGCCCTCTCTCGATCGGCCGGCCGATCGCCAACACCCAGGCCTACGTCGTCGATACGGCCGGGCAGCGCGTGCCGGTCGGCGTGCTGGGGGAGTTGTATCTAGGCGGCGCGGGTCTGGCGCACGGCTATCTGGGGCAGGCCGCGCTGACCGCGGAAAAGTTCGTGCCCGATCCGTGGAGTGGCACGCCGGGGGCTCGACTGTATCGAACCGGAGACGTCGCCCGCTATCTGGCGGACGGCCGGCTCGAGTGCCTGGGCCGGCTCGATCACCAGGTGAAGGTGCGCGGCTTCCGGATCGAGCTCGGCGAAATCGAAGCGGCGTTGATGGCGCAGCCGGCGATCCGCGCCGCCGTCGTGACGGTGCATCCCGATCCCGAAGGGGACAAGCGCCTCGTCGCATACCTGATCCCCGAAACCGAGACACCGCCGGTTGTCGGCGAGCTCCGGAACGCGCTGAAAGAGCGCCTGCCGGACTATATGATCCCATCCGTCTTCCAGGTGCTGCAGGTATTTCCGCACACCCCGAACGGCAAGATCGATCGCAAGGCCCTGCCGGCGCCTGACGGGCTCCGCCCGCACCTCGACTCCAACTACGTCGTCCCGCGCAACGCCGTCGAGGAGGCGATCGCGGTCGTGTGGCAGGACGTGCTCGGCGTCACCGCGGTGGGCGTTTACGACAATTTCTTCGATCTCGGCGGCCACTCCCTCCTGCTCGTGAAGGTCCACGGCCGGCTGCACGGCCGGTTCGAGCGCGAGCTGTCGATCCTGGACATGTTCCGGTATCCGACGGTGGATGCGCTCGCGACCTATTTGCGGCAGGAGCCGGCCCAGAGCACCGGATTGAACGACGCGCGCGATCGCGCGGAACGACTGAAGCGAGCGGCGACGCGTACGCGGGAACGCCGTCAAGCGCGAAAAGGGGCACGATGAGCACTGACGCACCGGACGTCGCGGACGGGATAGCCATTGTCGGGATGACCGGCCGGTTCCCCGGCGCGGCCTCGATCGAGCAGTTCTGGGAGAACCTCCGCAACGGGGTCGAGTCGATCACTTTCTTCTCGGATGAGGACCTGCTGGCGAGAGGCGTGCCCAAGGCGATGCTCGCGCACCCCCGCTACGTCAAGGCGAGCACGCTCATCGCTGACGTCGATCAGTTCGACGCCGCCTTCTTCGGTTTCAACCCGCGTGAGGCGGAAGTGATCGATCCGCAGCAGCGTCTGTTCCTCGAGTGCTGCTGGGAAGTGCTGGAGCGCGCCGGCTACGATCCGGAGACCTACAAGGGGCTGATCGGGCTCTACGCCGGGATCGGCATGAACGCGTACGCCTACAACCTGGCCGGCAACGCGGAGGTCGCGGCGCTCGGCGGTTACCAGCTGATGATCGGCAACGACAAGGACTTCCTGACGACGCGGGTGTCGTACAAGCTGAACCTGAAAGGCCCCAGCGTCGTCGTCCAGACCGCCTGCTCGACCTCGCTCGTGGCGGTCTACCAGGCATGCGAGAGCCTGCAGGGTTTCCGCTGCGATATGGCGCTGGCCGGCGGCGTCGCGATCAACGTGCACGACACCCGTGGCTACTTCCATCAGGACGGGATGATCCTCTCGCCGGACGGGCACTGCCGGGCCTTCGACGCCAAGGCGAGGGGCACGGTGTCCGGCAAGGGGCTGGGCGTGGTGGTGCTAAAGCGCCTCTCTGACGCATTGGACGATGGCGACACGATTCACGCCGTGATCAGCGGCTGGGCGATCAACAACGATGGTTCGTTGAAGGTCGGCTACACCGCGCCGAGCGTCGAGGGCCAGGCTCAAGTGATCACCGAAGCCGTGGCGATGAGCAATTTTCCGATCGAGAGCATCTCGTACATCGAGGCGCACGGGACCGGCACCGAACTCGGCGATCCCATCGAAGTCGGGGCGCTGAATCTGGCGTTTCGGAGCGGCACCGATCTGGAGGGCTTCTGCGCGCTCGGCTCGCTGAAGACGAACATCGGCCACCTGGAAGCCGCCGCGGGGGTGGCGGGCTTGATCAAGGCCACGCTGGCGATCGAGCACGGCGAGATGCCGCCGAGCCTGAACTTCGATGAACCCAATCCCAAGATCGACTTCGCCGGCAGCCCGTTTTACGTGAACACCGCGCTCCGGCCCTGGGCCGCGACCGGCACGCCGCGGCGCGCCGGCGTCAGCTCGTTCGGGATCGGCGGTACGAACGCGCACCTCGTCCTGGAGCAGGCGCCGGAGCTGAGAGCCACCACCGCCGCGAAGCCGTATCAGTTGCTCTCTCTCTCGGCCCGCACGCCCACCGCGCTGGCACGCGCCACCGCGCAGCTCGGGGCGCATCTCGATGCGAATCCCGCGCTGCCGATCGCGGATGTGGCCTACACCCTCCACGTCGGACGGCGCGCATTCGATCACCGCCGCTTCGTCGTCTGCCGGGATCGCGCCGCCGCGGTCGCCGCGCTGGCGAGTCCCGGCGGCACCAAGCTGTCCTCCGGCTCGAAACACCGGACGGAAACCGTCTGCGCGTTCATGTTCTCGGGACAGGGGTCGCAGCACGTCAACATGACGCGCGACGTCTATCGGCAGGAGCGCGTATTCCGCGAGATCGTGGACGAGTGCTCGAGTGTGCTGGCGCCGCTGCTCGGGGTCGATTTGCAGCGCGTGCTCTATCCGGAGCCGGACGCGCTCGAGTCGGCCACGCACCTGCTCAGTGAGACTCGCATCACCCAGCCCGCGCTCTTCGTGGTCGAGTACGCGCTGGCGCGGCTCTGGATGCACTGGGGCATCGAGCCGTCGGGGATGATCGGCCACAGCATCGGCGAATACGTCGCGGCGTGCCTCGCGGACGTGCTCAGTCTGCCGGATGCCCTGGCACTCGTCGCGACGCGCGGCCGGGTGATGCAGCAGCTTCCCGGCGGTTCGATGATCGCCGTGCAGATGCCCGCGACCGCGGTCCGCGACCTGATGAACGGTTCGCTGTCGCTGGCCGCCGAGAACGCCCCCGGCCTGTGCGTGGTCTCGGGCGAGACGGCGGCGGTGGACGGACTCGAGGCCGATCTCGCGTCACGCGGCGTGTTCACACGCCGGCTGCACACCTTGCACGCGTTTCACTCGCACATGATGGAGGATGCGCTTCCGGAATTCCGCCGGGCGATCGAGCGGGTGCCGCTGCGCGCGCCGCGCCGGCCGTTCGTCTCGAACGTCACCGGCACCTGGATCACCGATCAGCAGGCGATGGATCCGTCGTATTGGACCCGGCATTTGCGCGAGGGGGTGCGCTTCTCCGACGGCGTTCGGACGCTCCTCGCCTCCGACGTCCAGGTGCTCATCGAGGTCGGTCCCGGCAACACGCTGCGGTCGCTGGCTCTCCAGCACATCGTCCCAGGCGGACCGCACAGCGCTCTCGCGTCGCTGCCGCACGCGCAGGACCCGCAATCGGATGCGGCCGTCATGCTGGACACGCTGGGACGCCTCTGGGCTGCGGGCGCGCCGGTGGACTGGCCCGCCTTTCACGAGGGCGAGCGCCGTCATCGCGTCACCCTTCCGACCTATCCCTTCGAACGGCATCGCTTCTGGGTCGAGCCGCAGGTTCGGGTCCAGCCGGCGGCGGTGAAAGGGGGCCGGGCCACCGAACAGATCGAGAAACGGGCCGATCTGGCGTCCTGGTTCTATCTGCCGACATGGACCCGCACGCTGCCGGTCTCGCGCGCGCCGCAGGCGGTGGCCGAGGAACGCGGCGACTGCTGGGTGGTGTTCGACGAGACGACCGGGCTCGGGCGCGAGGTCGCCGATCAACTGACGCGGGCCGGGCAGGACGTGGTTCGTCTGGTCCCCGGCCGCGCGTTCGCCCCGCTCGGATCCGGGGCGTACTCGATCAATCCCAAACGGGTGGACGATTACGATGCGGTGATGCGCGAGTTGAAGGCCCTCGGCAAGCACCCGCGCCGCATCGTGCATCTCTGGGGCGTTCCGGCCACGCCGCGCGACCAGCCGGACTGGTTCGATCGCGGACAGACCGCAGGGTTCTATAGCCTGCTGGCCCTGGCGCAGGCGATCGGCCGGCAGCGGCTGGCGCGTCCGATAGAAGTGACGGTGGTGACCGGTCCCATGCACGAGGTCTGGCCGGGCGATGATGTCGCGCCGGAGAAGTGCACGGTGCTCGGCGCCTGCACCGTCATCCCCCAGGAGTACGCGACCGTCGAATGCCGCACGCTCGATATCGGGCAGACGACGGTCGGGGACGCCGCGGCATCGCTCGGCGCGATGCTGTGCAGCGAGCTCCAGATCGCCGGGCGCGACACGGCGGTCGCCTACCGAGCCGGAACCCGCTGGGTGCAGCGCTACGAGGCGGCGCGGCTGACTGCCGGCGAGCCGTCACGGTTCAGGGATTCGGGCGTCTATCTGATCACCGGCGGTCTCGGCAGCGTGGGACTGACGTTGGCGGTGCACCTCGCCACGACCCGCAAGGCGAAGCTCATACTGACGAGCCGCACCGGGCTGCCCGCACGCGGCGAGTGGCCGGCGATCCTGGCGTCGGGCGCGCAGACGCGCGCCGCGCGACAGATCGGGATCGTGCAGCATCTCGAAAGCCTCGGGGCGGACGTGCAGGTCGCCGACGGTGACGTGGCGGATGCCGCGCGCATGCGCGAGATCATCGCCGAGGCGGAGCGCCGATTCGGACCGATCAACGGAGTGATCCATGCCGCCGGCGTGGTCGGCGGCCCAGGGTTCGCCGGCGTCCAGCAGCTGACGGCCGAATCGAGCGAGACGCAGTTTCTCGCCAAGGTACGGGGGCTCCTCGCGCTCGACCAGGCGCTGGGCGCGCGGCGGCTCGATTTCTGCCTGCTGACGTCTTCGATTTCGTGCGTCCTCGGCGGCCTCGGCTATGCGGCCTACGCGGCCGCCAACAGCTTCATGGACGGCTACGCGGCGCACCGCCGCCGGTCGACGGGCGTGCCGTGGGTGGCGCTCGACCTCGATGGATTCCAGTTCGGAGCCGAGGGGGCCAAGAACGCCTTGTCGGCCTTGCTGATGACCGGTTCCGAAGGGGTCGAGGCGATCGAGCGAGCGCTCGCCGTCGAGCCGCCGCCGGCGCGCCTGGTGATCTCGAC
>JBDTSX010000422.1:0-5164 GCA_039930925.1 Acidobacteriota bacterium
GTTCGCGGCCGCATTGTCGGCTTACATGACGCCCGGCGCGGACGACGGTCAGGCGAAGCCGGCCGATTCCGCAGGGGGCAGCGCGCCGCCGCGGCGGGCGCACGTGACCGGCGCCGCGTTCGGAAAGACCGCCGACGGAAAGCCGGTGACGTTGTACACCCTGACCAATGCGAACGGCGTCGAGCTCCGCGCGATGACCTACGGCGCAATCATCACCTCGTTGAAAACGCCCGATCGCGCGGGTGTCATGTCCGACATCGTCCTCGGCTTCGATACGCTGGATGGGTACTTGAAGGCCTCACCCTACTTCGGCGCCGTGGTCGGCCGTTATGGCAACCGGATCGCGAAGGGGCAGTTCACGCTCGACGGAAAAGCCTACACGCTGGCGAAGAACAACGGGCCCAATCACCTGCACGGCGGCGTGAAGGGGTTCGACAAGCTGATCTGGGATGCGGTGCCGTCCTCACAGGCGGCGGCGGTGACCTTCTCCCGCACCAGTACGGACGGCGAGGAAGGCTACCCAGGCAATGTGAAGGCGCAGGTCACCTACACCCTGACCGACAAGAACGAGCTGGTCATCGATTACCGCGCGACCACCGACAAGGCGACCCCGATCAACCTCACGCAGCACAGTTATTTCAACCTGGCCGGCGAGGGCTCCGGCGACATTCTCGGTCACGAGCTCACGATTCATGCGGACCGCTTCACGCCGGTGGACGCCACGCTGATACCGACCGGGCAGCTGGCGCCGGTTCAGGGCACGCCGCTCGATTTCCGCACGGCGACCACGATCGGCGCGCGGATCGATGCGAAGCACGACCAGTTGGTCAACGGCAAGGGCTACGACCACAACTGGGTGTTGAACAAGAGCGGTCAGGGGCTCCAGCCGGCGGCGCGCGTGGTCGAGCCAAAATCCGGGCGCACGCTGGATGTGGCGACGACCGAGCCGGGACTGCAGTTCTACTCGGGCAATTTTCTGGATGGCACGACCACCGGCAAGAGCGGCCACGTCTACCAGCAGCGAACCGGGTTGTGCCTCGAGACCCAGCACTTTCCGGATTCGCCAAACCAGCCGGCCTTCCCCTCGACGATTCTGCGGCCGGGGCAGGTGTATTCGGCCAGGACCGTCTTCACGTTCGGCGTGATGAAGTAGATCAGCGTCACGTCCGGCTGAAGCCGGACGCCACCGCTGCGACACGTCGGGCCATCTACTTGTGCGTCTGGCACATACCTGTGGCGTACGGCTTCAGCCGGACGTCGTCTCGATCCCGGTAGCGTCCAGCTTCAGCCGGACCTCCTGCTACCCCGGCGCGCGATAATTCTTCGCCGCGTCGTCCAGGACCAGCACCCAATCGATCATCTCCCCTTTGTCCGGCGGCGTGAACTCGTGGTCGACCGTATTCGGGAAGGTGCCGATGATCGTGGCCGCGCCGGTGCGCGGATTGAACCACCAGGCCTTGACCGTCACGCCGGTGATGGCGGCCATCCGCACGGTGAATGGCCGGCCGACCGGCGCGTAGACCATGGCGTAGCTGCCGGCGGCGTCGCGCGTCGCGACGAATCTGTACCGCCCTGCCCCCGGCATGCTGGTCGGAACGGCGCCGGGGACGATCACATCGTCAGCCGGGATTCTCGAGAGGAACGGCCGGGACTCGAGCAAGGCCCGGGCGTGCCGCATCTGCGCGGCGCCGGGCTGATCGATGGCTTCGAACCAGGGCAGCAGCGGGTTGTTGATCGGCGTGCGGCCGGGCGCCCACATCTGCCACACGGAATGATGGCCGTAGGTGTGGCCGAAGGCGCCAGAGAAGAGATCCCAGTACAACGGGCGGCGGACGTCAGCGGCGATCGAGTGCCCGAGCTTCTTCGCGTCGAACGAGACCGGATGATCCTCGTAGATCGGTTCGCCGTCGAGCACCGGCTTGGCCGGCGTCCGCGCGTAGTCGAGCAGTGTCTGATCGTAGCGGCCGGTGAACTCCGGCGAGTGCCCGTTCTGCCGCATGTTGAAGTCGAGCCACTCCTCGTCGTGCAGCCACGTCGACGAACCCTGCCCGCCGGGCGGGTGAAAGGTGATCAGGTGGGCGCCCTCGTCGCCGCGCCGCAGGCCGCGGGCCATGGCGCGCAGGATCTCGCGGTGCGCGTCGGTCTCGATCGGCCGATCGCCCCCGAGAATCCAGATCAGCCCGGCCGTGCGATACCGCCGGCCCAGCCACTCGCCGTACTGTTCCGCATTCACCGGCGTGAAGATCTCCGGGCCGGCGCCTCGCTTGATGTTCCACTTGTCCCCCCACGTCGGCAGGAACCCGATGTAGAGCCCGAGCGTGTTGGCGCGGTTGACGATCCAATCCACGTGGGCAAAGTACGCCTCGTTCGGCTTCGCCGGATCGTTGTTGGCGAGCGGCGTCTCACCGTACGCGTTGGGCGCCGCCAGTCCGTCGAGCTCGGCGAGCGCGACCGCTTGGATCACGGTGAATCGCAGCCGGGCGCGGTTCTGCAGGTAGCGATCCGCGTCCTCCCGGTTGAGACGATGGAACAGCTCCCAGGCGGTGTCCCCGAGCCAGAAGAAGGGACGGCCGTCGGCGGTGACCAGGAAGTGCTTGTCCGGGGACACCTGAAGGCGTGGAAGACTGCGGCCCGGCGCGAGCTGACCCGCGCCAGTCAGGAGGCCGGCGAGGAGAACCACGCCCGCTGATCGCATCGCGCGAATGCCCATGCGCCGCATCATACGACAGGACACGGGAGGCAGACCGGTCATGTAAGATGACGCCATCCGGACTGGCGGCAGGCCGTTCGGTGAGGAACCTGATGAAGAATTGCACGGTGCGATCCGGGCCGGCTATTGGCGCCGCGCCGCTCGTGACCATGTCCCGCCATCGCGCGCTCTCCGGGGCCGCCGGGCCGAAGCGATGACGGCGCACGACCTGACCGCGTCGCCGCGGACCGACCCGCTCGCGATCTATCGCCTGCGTGACGGACTGTACGCGGTGGACCTGCTGATCGCGGCGGTGGTGCACCTCGACCTCTTTTCGTTCCTCGCCGCGCAGCCATCCACCAGGAGTGAGATCTGCCGCGCGCTCGGCCTGACCGACCGTCCGGCCGACGTCACGCTGACTCTCTTCTCGGCGATGGGCTTGATCGAGGCCCGGGACGGCGTGTTCCATGTGACGGCCACCGCGCGCGAGCATCTGGTCGCCGGCTCGCCGTGGTTCCTCGGTCCTTACTATGCCGCGCTGAAGGATCGCCCGGTCTGCCTCGATCTGCTCAAGGTGCTGAGGACCGGAAAGCCGGCCAACTGGGGCAGCCAGACCGACATTCAGGACTGGCACAAGGCGATGGAGACGACGGAGTTTGCCGCCTCGTTCACTGCCGCGATGGATTGCCGCGGCGTCTTCCTCGCACCGGCCGTGGCGAGGGCGGTGAATCTGGCTTCGCGCCGGCACCTCCTCGACATCGCCGGCGGTTCCGGCATCTACGCCTGCGTGCTCGTGACGCACTGGCCGAATCTTCGCGCGAGCGTGCTGGAGAAACCGCCGGTTGATCGGATCGCCGCTGACGCGATTGCCGGACGCGGCTGTTCGGACCGCGTGTCGGTGATAGCCGGGGACATGCTCGCCGGCCCGATCCCCGCGGTCGCCGACGTCCACCTTTTCTCCAACGTGCTGCACGACTGGGATGAACCGACGGTGCGCAACCTGCTGCGGAAGTCGTTTGCCGCGCTGCCCGCCGGCGGCGCGGTGATGATCCACGACTCGCACTTGAATGCGGAAAAGACCGGCCCGCAGCACGTCGCGGAGTACTCCGTCCTGCTGATGCACTCGTCTGAGGGCCGATGCTACTCGGTCGCGGAGATGGATAGTTACCTGACCGACGCCGGGTTCCGTCAGGTCACCTACGCGGAGGGCGCCGCCGCCCGAAGCGTGATCACGGCCCAGAAGCCGGAGTAACACGATGATCAAGGCGCAAGGCGCGGTGTTCGTTCTGCTGGCGGCGCTGGTGGTTCCGATCGCGGCCCAGAACGGCCGGGTGTCGATCCGGATCGATGCGGCCGCGACCCGAGGTCCGATGACGTCGATGTGGGCGTTCTTCGGCTACGACGAGCCGAACTACACCTACATGAAGGATGGCCGCAAGCTGCTCTCGGAACTGGCGGCGTTGAGCCCGGATCCGGTCTACGTCCGCGCCCACAACCTCCTGACCACCGGTGACGGAACGCCCGCCCTCAAGTGGGGCTCGACCAACGCCTACACTGAAGACGCGTCCGGTAAACCCCGCTACGACTGGACCATCGTCGATCGCATTCTCGACACCTACATCGAACGCAAAATGAAGCCGCTCCTGCAGATCGGGTTCATGCCGGAAGCGCTCTCGACCCATCCCGCTCCATACCAGCACGACTGGACGCCCGGCGCCGACTACAACCGCATCTACACCGGATGGGCATATCCGCCGAAAGACTACGACAAGTGGCGTGAGCTGGTGCGGCAACTCGGACGCCGTGTGCTCGAGCGCTACGGCCAGCGCGAGGTGGGCTCCTGGATCTGGGAGGTCTGGAACGAGCCGGACATCAGCTACTGGAAAGGCACGCCGGTCGAGTTCCAGAAGCTTTACGACTACGCGGCCGATGGCCTGCGGCAGGCGCTGCCCGGCGCGCGGATCGGCGGCCCCGAAGTCACCGGCCCGAACGGGGCTCGCACGCAGCAGATCCTTCGCGACTTTCTCGAGCACTGCCTGCGCGGCACCAACTTCGCCACGGCTAAAACCGGGACGCCGCTCGACTACGTCACCTTCCACGCCAAGGGAGCGCCGCGCATCGTGGATGGCCACGTCCAGATGGGGATCAGCAGCCAGCTGCGCGCGATCTCGAACGGCTTCGGCATCGTCGCATCCTTTCCGGAACTGAAGGACACGCCGATCGTGATCGGGGAGTCGGATCCGGAAGGATGCGCCGCCTGTTCGGTGGCCACCAGCCCGCAGAACGGCTACCGCAACGGGACGATGTACCCGAGCTATACCGCGGCGCAGATCGCGCGAACCTACGAGCTGGCGGATCTGCACAAGGTCAACCTGCGAGGGTCGGTCACGTGGGCATTCGAGTTCGAAGGTCAGCCGTATTTCGCCGGCTTCCGCGACCTGGCGACCAACGGCATCGACAAGCCGGTGCTGAACG
>JBDTSX010000423.1:0-5138 GCA_039930925.1 Acidobacteriota bacterium
GACGCCGACCTGGTGGATCCCCGGGCGCTACTACGACCTGCGCGACACCTGGTGCACCTTCTATTTGAAAGAGATCGAGCCGATCACAGTGGCGCCGGGCTACAAGCCCTGCCTGTTCGTCGCGGCGTACATGCCCATATAGGGCGGCGAGACGTGCCCGGCGTCCCACAGCCGCGCCAGCGCCTGCGGCGTGCCGCTCTCCTGCGCGTGTGCGTCGCTGCCGGGAGCGGTTCCGACCGCGAGGATGAGTGTCAGCGCCGCCAGTGTGAAGGCGGATCGCGCTGTCGGGGGCGCTGGCATGACCGACATTATTGCGCGAAGCGGCGCGCCGGTTGATCATAATGCAGTGCGGAGAGATGAGCAGATGACCCCCCTCGCGACTATCGCCCGGCGGTTGACGTCACGCGGCGTGCGCAGCGCACTCCGGCTGGTGGCGGTGGAAGCGGCGATCAGCCGTCGTCACCGGCGGGGAGTGCGCGCCGCGCGCCGGTATCAGGGGGCGCGCGGCCTGCAAATCCAGCTTGGTTCAGGCGGACAGCGCAAGGAAGGATGGGTGAACGTCGATCTGTTTGCAGACGCCGACGTGCAGCTCGATCTCCGCGAGCCGCTCCCCTTTGCCGACGGCTCGGCCACGCTGGTGTACGCCGAGCACGTGCTCGAGCACTTCACCTATCCCACCGAGGCCCGCGCGCTGCTCTCGGAAATCTGGCGGGTGCTCGCGCCGGGCGGAATGATCAAGCTGGTGGTCCCGGACGCCGGACGGGCGTTGGTGGCGTACGGCGCCAGCGACGCTGAATTTTTTGCCGCACGCGGCGTCCGCTCGTACCTCGCATCCGAGTCTCCCACGCCGATGCACATCGTCAACTACATCTTCCGGCAGGACGGGCAGCACAAGTACGCGTACGACGCCGAGACGTTGGCGCAGGCACTCGCGCTCGGCGGCTTCACCAATGCGCGTCAGCGTCCGTTCGAGCCCGCGATTGATTCGGAGCGCCGGCGCGGCGTGAACAGCCTGTATATCGAAGGCACCAAGCCCGCGGCGGGCGGATTCGAGTCCGTTACCGGGCGATAGCTCCGGCGCGTGAGGGCATCGACCCTCTATCAACGATGGACGCGGGGGGTGCTTCGCATCGACAATCCAGAGGATGGATCTCACGACGCTTCCCGCGCCCGTGTTCACCAGCCTGGACGGCGTCACGCAGCTGGTTACCGCGATCTGCTATCTGGCGGTCGGAGCGGCCGCGTGGCTTCACGCGAAGCACGACATACGGACGCAGGTGTTTCTGGCATTTTCGATCGCGAACGCGATCGTGCTCGGGCTGCCAACTTACTGGTGGCTGCGCGGCACGACCGATCCGACGCAGTGGCCGCCGCTGACGGCGGCGATCGTGATGTCCGGCGTCGGGGTTGCCGCCCTGGTGCTGTTTCACTTCTCGCAGGTATTCCCGCGGCGGCGTCCGTGGCTGCGGACCTCCGGAGCACAGATACCCGCGGCGTACTGCATCGCGCCGATCGCCACCGCGGCACTGGTGTGGTTCGCGCCATCGAGCGCCGATCGGCTGTCGGTGCCCTACATTCTGGCGCTGATTGTGTTCGGGTTTCCCCTCCTGGTGCTGCTCGGCATCGTCCTCCCCGTAGCGGCCATGACCTCCCTGGTCCGCAGCTATCGCGACATCCACCGTGAAGGATTGACCCGCCTGAAACGGCCAATCGAAGGCATTTTGGTCAGCCAAATCGGCGGGGGAACGCTGACGATCGTCTTCGCGCCGGTGCTGGCGAGAGTCGCGCCCAATAGCGCTGTCGAGACGTCGCTCACGCTGCTGATTGGGATTCTGGGGCTGTTGACGCCGGTCGCGTTCGCGGCCGCAGTCTGGAAGTACGACGTGCTCTCGCTGGCAACGGACTGAATGTGGCTGTCGGTAATCGCTACGATCCAACCTGATCCGCGCCAGTCACGCCATTCGTCACGCCAGCAGTGAAGCTAAACAATACATATGATTTAGCACGTTACATCTGTATTTGCAGGCTTTTTCACTTCTGCTATATAAATATTACAAATGGATGAGTTATATGACGAGTTGCGGATGAGTTCAGAAAACGTGCACTGAACCGTTTCATTAGCCAATTCATCAGTTAGTGGTGTGGTCGGCAACTTGCGATATGGAACAGCCGGGGGAGTCCGTTGTTCCCGCTTCCATGAATTGACCGTCGATGCGTGAGAGTCCCTACCTCTTCGGGGAGTTCGCGCGAGCGCTGCCGCGGGTGGCGCCAAGGAGAGCGAGTGATCACATCCGTTCCGAACGCCCCCGCCCCCCGAGCTGTCCCCCGTCTCCCCCGGAGAAACACCTGTCGCGTCGCCGTCGGCGGTAACTGCGCCCAGCGTTGATACCGGCGTTCATCAACCCCACTCCATTTATCAGGCTGCTTTCAAGCATCATGAGAAACTCCACACTCGTTCGCGCGATGGCGCTTGGCGCCCTGATCCTGACCGCCGGTGCGGTGCATGCCGAGGCGGCAGACGACATCGTTCTCTACGCACAGCACGCCACGATGGTTTCCGGGGCATGGTCGATCGTCAGCGACGCCACGGCTGCCGGGGGAGCGAAACTCGTAAACCCCGATGCGGGCCGGCCCAAGCTGGCAAATCCGCTGGCCTCGCCGGTTGACTATTTCGAGCTGAAGTTCACCCCCGAAGCGGGACGCGCCTATCGGTTGTGGATTCGCAGCAGGGCGCAGGACGATTCGTATACGAACGACTCGGTGTTCGTGCAGTTCAGCGGCAGCCGGACGGCCGCCGGCGCGGCGACCTGGCGGATCGGCAGCGCATCGGCGACGATCTATAGCCTTGAAGAAGAGTCCGGCGCCGGGGAGAGCGGCTGGGGCTGGCAGGACAACGGCTACGGGTACAACGTCTTCGGCGATACCGTCTACTTCGACGGCACGCCCCAGACGATGCGGATCCAGGCGCGTGAAGACGGCATCGCGATCGATCAAGTCGTCCTGTCGCCGAGCACCTACGCCACGCGTTCCCCGGGTCGCGGGACGAACGACGCCACGATTCTGGCCGAAACCGCAGTCACGTCTCCAACTCTCACCTCCAACGACATCGTGCTTTATGCCAGCCGCGCCACGGCGGTGTCTGGCGCGTGGGCGATCGTGAACGATGCGACGGCGGCCGGCGGCACCAGGCTCGCCAACCCGGATGCCGGGATACCGAAGCTGGGAACGGCTCTGGCGAATCCGGTGAGCTACTTCGAGCTGCCGTTCACGCCGCAGGCGGGGCGAGCCTACCGGCTGTGGATCCGCAGCAAGGCGCAGTACGACTCCTGGAGCAATGACTCGGTGTTCGTGCAGTTCAGCGGCAGCCGTACGGCCGCCGGCGCCGCGGTCTTCCGGATCGGTACGACGTCGGCGACGACCTATAGCCTTGAAGAAGAGTCCGGCGCGGGGGAGAGCGGCTGGGGCTGGCAGGACAACGGCTACGGCTATGGCACCCTCGGTGACCTGATCTACTTCGATGGCTCGCCCCAGACAATCCGTGTGCAGGCACGCGAGGACGGCATCTCGATCGACCAGATCGTGCTCTCGTCGCAGGCCTACACGACGAAGTCCCCGGGCAACACCAAGGACGATGCGACGGTTCTCGAGGCGACCGGTCCCGCTCCGACCCCCACTCCCACACCGACGCCAACCCCCACCCCCACACCGACGCCGACGCCGACGCCGACGCCGACCCCGACACCCACCCCCACGGGCACCACGCTCCGCGTGCTCCAATGGAATACGAATCACGGCGGGTTCGCCATCGACAGAGTCAATGGCGCCGAGAACATCGCCACCTGGATTGCCAGAATGCAGCCCGACGTGGTCACGTTGAACGAGGTCGAGAAGTTGAACGGCTGGGGGAACATCGATCAGCCGGAAGTGTTCAGGAACCTCGTGCAGCAGAAGACCGGCCGGACCTGGTACTACGTGTTCGCGCAGGAATTCGGGCAGTGGAACGGCATCGGGAAGGGCAACATGATCCTGTCGACCTATCCGATCAACTGGGTCAACCGATACGAGCTGCTCAACAATGGCGATCGGAGCGTCGCCGAGGCGTCGATCACGGTGAACGGACGGAACATCACGTTCATGGTGACGCACCTCGATCCCTACGACAAGCCGCTGCGGCTGGTCCAGGCCACCGAGGTCGCCCTCTGGGCGGCGGCGGAGCCGGAAAACCGGATCCTCACCGGCGACATGAACGCCTGGCCGGATCAGACCTCGGTGCTGTTCCTGAATACGCTCTACAACGACTCGTGGACCGTGGCGCTCGGCAAAGGCACCGCCAGCTCGTTCCCCGGAAATAACGGGGAGACGAAAAACGGACGGATCGACTACATCTACTATTCGAAGGGGTCGTCGAACCTGGTCGTGAAGTCGTCGCAGGTCTACGACACGCGCAACTCCAGCGGTCAGATGCCGTCCGATCACCGCCCGGTGCTGACGGTCTTCGAAGTCCGCTAGTCTCGTTTCGGCGTGGAACGCTCCGCGGCGTTGGCCGCGGAGCGCTTCAGCGCTGACCCATCCGGATTTCAACCGCGCCTCCGGTCCGTTTCCCGTAGTGCAATCGCAGGAATTCCGGTTTCCCGCCGCGGACGACGAGGAACAGGTTGTCGTACTCGGTGTCGCGAACTTGCACGGCTGTCTTGACGCCGAGCCCCTTGATCACTTCCGGCACGGTGTTGGAATGGCCGACGACCAGCGCGTTGCCCGGCCGCGCTCGGACTTTCGCGATCAGGGCCATGACCGCGGTGGACGGAACCACGATGACGGTCAGGCCCAGCGCCTGCGCGAGCGGGGCGGCGGTCTGCTGGGTTCGCTTGAGTTCGGTCGCGTAGATCGCGGTGATGTTCGCGTCCTTCAGCGCCGAGGCGAGCGACGCGGCGCGCGCGCGGCCGGCGTCTGACAAGTCGGGATCCGCGGCCGGCGCGCCCGGAGCTGTCATCGGAGGTGTGCCGCCTGGTCCGTTGTCGGCCCGCTCGGCATGGCGCACCAGGAACACCGTGGTCTGCGACGCCGCACCGACCGGCAGCGACAGGACCAACGCGAGCACCAACACTACGCCTCGAGTCATCGGGAGCTCCCTCGGTATC
>JBDTSX010000424.1:0-5127 GCA_039930925.1 Acidobacteriota bacterium
GACGGGGCCGGCCAGGACGGCCCGACGCTCACCCGCCGCTGCCTCGGCGCGATCAGGCACCCGCTCGTCACCATCATCACGCACCCGGCAAACCGGCTCGTCGGCCGGCGCGACGGCTACCCGATGGACTACGACGCGGTCTACGCGGCAGCCGCCGAGACCGGGACCGCGCTCGAAGTGGACGGCGCCCCCTCCCACCTGGATCTGGACGGTGAAAACGCGCGCGCCGCGGTGGCGGCCGGGGTGACGTTGACCATCGACAGCGACTGCCATCGCACGTCGGTGCTCGCGCGCCAGATGGAGCTCGGCCTCGGCACCGCGCGGCGGGGCTGGGTGGAGCCGCGCCACGTGCTGAACACCCGATCGCTCACCGACGTCCGGGCCTTCATCGCCGCCAAACGCGGACGCTGAGCACCGATCTCGGGTTCCCGGAAGGACCTCGCGCGGCCCTTGCGCGGGAGTCCACGCGCCGGACTCGTGGTCCGCTGGGTGCCCCCTGCCGAGGCAGCCAACGCAGACAGGCCGGATCGCCGCGGCCCGGATGAGGTTCCAGCCCAGCACCGTACCTCCGTCCGCGTGGACCGACGCCTCCGTGCGTCAGGTGCTACGATGAAGGTTCAGCGATCCAGTTCCTCTATGCGCATCCTTACATTCGCCTTGGCGCTCCTCGTGGGCCCAATCTCTGCCGCGGCGCAGACGGCAGCCCTGCCTCCCGCGCAGGAGGTGGCCGCCGCGCTCCAGAAGAAGTACGACGGGGTACGCGACTTCACCGCCGATTTCGTCCACGACTCCGAAGGCGGCGTGCTGCGGAAGAAGCAGACCGAACGCGGCGTCGTCCAGGTGAAGAAACCCGGGAAGATGCGGTGGGACTACAAGACGCCGGAGCCCAAAGTGTTTGTCTCGGACGGCCGCCGGATCTATCTCTACGTGCCGGCCGACAACCAGGTGATCACGAGCCCCGTGCCCGACTCGGATCAGGCGACCACGGCGGTGCTGTTCCTGGTCGGCAAGGGCAGCTTGACCCGCGATTTCACCGTCAGCTACACCGACGGAGGCGGGCCGGACAGCTACGCGCTGCGCCTCCAGCCGCGCCAGCCCGAGCGCGATTACGACTGGCTGCAGATCGTCGTCGACCGCCGCACCCTGCAGATCCGGACCCTGAGCGCCGCCGACACCCAGGGAGGCCGCTCGACGTTCCAGTTCTCGAACTACAAGGAAAACGTCGGACTGACCGATAAGACGTTCGAGTTCAAAATTCCCCGCGGAGCGGATGTCACCAACAATGGCTCACCCTCGCGCTGACCTGACGCGCCGCTTCCTGGCCGCGTGCGCGGCGCTGGCCGCGGCCGTGGCGCTCGGCGGGTGTGCCACCACCAGCCCCGTCCGGCTTGGCGAACGTGCCGAGCAGGCCCAGGACTACGACCGCGCGGTGGTCGAATACACCAAGGCGGCACGGGCCAACCCGGACGATCGCAACACGCGGCTGGCGCTCGATCGCGCCCGTCTCCGGGCCGCCCAGGAGCACTACTTCCGCGGCCGGCGGCTGGCTGCCGATCAACATCCGGAAGAGGCGCTCCTCGAGCTGCAGCTCGCGTCGGAGCTGAATCCCGCGGCCCCCGAGATCGAGGCAGCGGTCAAGGACGCGCGGCAGAAGCTCCGGACCAAGCTGGCGGCGTCCAGGGATGGACGGACCGAGCTGCAGACGCTGATCGAGCGGTCACGCGGCCTCTCACCTCCGGGACTCGATCTCCCCGAAGGCGTCAAGCTGCCCGATTCGCTGATGTTCGGCAATGCCAGCAGCCGCATGGTGTTCATGGCGATCGCCCGGTTCGCCGGGCTGAGCGTCGTCTTCGATCCCGCCTTCCGTGACATTCCGATCAGCGCCGACCTCCGCAACGCGTCGCTCGACGACGCCCTGACGTCGGTCACCGCCAGCACCCACACGTTCTTTCGCGTCACCGCGCCGCGCACGATCATCATCGTCCCCGACTCCACCGCCAAGCGGCGCGAATACGAGGAGTCGATCGTCCGCACGTTCTATCTGAGCAACGCCGACCTCAAGGAAGTGATCGATCTGCTGCGGGTCGTGGTCGACGTGCGGCAGATTTCTCCGATTACGGCGACCAACGCGGTGTCGCTGAAGGACACGCCGGAACGGATTGCGGCGGCCGGGCGGCTGATCGACGCGATCGACAAGGCGCGTCCGGAGGTGGTGATCGACGTCGAGCTGCTCGAGGTCGATCGCAGCCGCATGCGCGACTATGGGATCCAGCTGGCCTCGCCGGGTTCGACCGGGATCTCAGGATCCGCAGACGTCAATCGGACCGGACTGACGCTGAACTCGCTGCGCAACCTGACCCAGGCCGATGTCCTGATGTCCGGTATTCCCGGCATCTACTACCGCCTGCTCAAGAACGACACGAACACGCGCACGCTGGCCAACCCGCAGCTGCGCACCTCCGACGGTCTGCCCGCGCAGGCGCGCTTCGGCGAGCGCGTGCCGGTCCCGGTCACGACCTTCGCGCCGATTGCCACCGGCGGCATCAACCAGCAGCCGATCACCTCGTTCGAATACCAGAACATCGGCGTCAACATCGACATCACCCCGCGCACGCATCACGACGACGAGGTGACGCTGGCGCTGAAGCTGTCGCTCAGCAGCATCTCCGGAACAGGCTTCGGCGATCTGCCCACGTTCGGAAACCGCGAGATCACGACGACGATCCGGCTGAAGGACGGGGAGACGAACATGCTCGCCGGGCTGATCCGCGACGATGAGCGGACGGTCTACTCGGGGGTGCCCGGGCTGAGCGATCTCCCGGTGATCGGCCGGCTGTTCGCAAGCCATCACAAGGAATCGCAGCAGACCGACATCGTGCTCACCCTCACGCCGCACATCGTCCGCGTGCTCGATCTGCATGAACTGGATCTGCGGCCGTTCCGGATTGGACGGGAGTCGGGCGTGAACGCGTCGCCGGAGCTGCCGAGCATCCAGCTGCCGCCGCGCGACCGGGACGACAACCTCGCTCCGCCCCCGCTCGCGCTGCCTTCTGCGCCCGGCCCGACATTTCCCCAGCCATTGCAGCCGAGGGCCCCGGGGGCCACCACACCACCCATTCCGCCGAAGAAACCAGGCGACGGCGGCCGCTGAGCGGTTGCGATCCCGCCCGGCTAGGGGCCTTCCCGCACGACGTTCGCACCGAGCGATTGCAGCCGCTCGACCAGGGAGGCGTAACCCCGCTCCACGGTTTCGAGCGGCGTGATCCGGCTCTCGCCTTCGGCCGCGAGTGCGGCCGCAATCAGCGCCATCCCGGACCGGAGATCGCGCGCGTCGAGGTGGCGCCCGCGCAGCGTTGAGGGACCACTGACGATGATGCGGTGCGGATCGCAGAGAAAGAGGCCCGCGTGCATCGCGCTGAGCTGCTCGAGCGCGAAGAGGCGCAGCTCGTAGAGCCAGTCGTGGACCAGCGTGCGGCCGTCCGCCTGGGTCGCCAGCACGGTGACCAGGCTGACCATGTCGCTCGGAAAACCGGGCCACAGGCCGGTCGTGATGCGTCCCGCCGCGGTCAGCGTCGACGCCTCGATCAGCAGCCGGTCGTCGTCGTAGCGGCATTGGAGCCCCATTTTGATCAGCGGCGCCGCGATCACTTCCAGGTCCGCGGTGCGCGCGCCGAGCACCTCGATGTCGCCGCCGGTAATCGCCGCGGTGACACCCCAGCTGCCGGCCTCGATGTAGTCGCCGTGCAGGCGGTGCTGCGCCCCGGTGCAGCGCGCCGGCCCCTCGACCCGGATCGTCGGCGTCCCTTCCCCGCTGACCGAGACACCCATCGCGCGCAGGAAGACGCAGAGCTCGGCCACGTGCGGTTCCATCGCGGCATGACGGATTTCGGTGCGTCCGGCCGCTGCCGCGGCGGCCAGGATCGCCGTCTCCGTTCCGGTCACCGATGCCTCATCGAGGTAGATCGACGCCCCGGTGAGTCCGTTCGGCGCTTCGAGCGCGTGCCCGGGCTCGTCGAGGGGCACCGCACCCATCGCGGCAAGCGCCTGGAGGTGGGTGTTGATCGTGCGCCGCGCGGGAAAGTCTCCGCCGGGCTGCGCCAGCCGCGCCGAGCCCTTGCGGGCGAGCAGCGGCCCGAGCAGCAGCACCGATCCGCGCAGCTTTCCGACCAGGACTGGATCGGGGCGGTCCGTGGTCAGGTGCTGGCACCGCACGCGCAGCGTCGAGGTGCCGGTTCCTTCGACGGTCGCGCCGATCCCGATCATGATTTCGCTGAGCACATCGACGTCGCGGATGCGCGGCATGTTGGTCAGCACGCACTCGTCATCCGTCAGGAGGCACGCCGCCAGCAATGGCAGCGCGGAGTTCTTGTTGCCTTCGACCGTGATGCGGCCGGAGAGCCGCCGGCCGCCTTCGACGCGGAGCTTGGACATCTAGTGTCCTGACCGCGTGGTTCGCGACACAAGTCCCGGGCGGGGCATCCCGCCTGGCGGCGTTGCTCGTCGTTCAAATATCCCCAATATTCTCGCTCCTCGCGCCTTGCCATGCGGGCGCCGCGCTCCGGGACTTATGCCACGATCCACCCGGCCAGGACATCTAGTCTCCCAGAAAAACGATTTCTTCGCGGAGCGCGACGCCGAAGCGCGCCAGCACCTCGGCCTTGCAGCACTCGATCAACTCGCGGATCTCGCGGGCGGTCGCCCCGCCTTGATTGACGATGAAGTTGGCGTGCGTGAGCGACACCCGCGCCGGCCCGGTGTGCGCGCCCTTGAGCCCGGCGCGATCGACGAGCGCGCCGGCGGAAGCAGGAATGCCGTCCGGCACGAGGTCCCGCAACGGGTCGGGATTCTGAAAGATGCACCCGGCGCTCGCGGACTCGAGCGGCTGGGTGCGCTTGCGAAAGGCCAGGGATTCGCGCGCCACTGCCCGGAGCGCAGCCGGATCGCCGCTCGAGACGCGGAAGTCGGCGGAGACGACGAGCTCGCGGGTACGATGCAGGCGGCTGAAGTCGTAACCGAACTCCAGATCGGACGCCGCCACCTCGGCAAGCGTACCGTCCGGCGTCACGAGTGCCACGCCAAGAATCAGCTCGCTGATCAGACGCCCGCGGAAATGCGCGTTGCCGTAGA
>JBDTSX010000425.1:0-5124 GCA_039930925.1 Acidobacteriota bacterium
AGCTCGTCACCTCCGGCACGCCCCTGCCGACGCCGTGGGACAAGGACGCCTTCGAGAAGCACACGGCCGCCATCCAGGAGCGGCTCCGCGATATCCGCAAGCGCAACGCCCCCGAAGACGAGATGGATGCGCTCTTCCACGAGCAGATGAACTGGGACGAGAAGTTCCTGGCGGCGATGAAGTACTCGGGTGGGGTGGGCGCGTTCGAGGGAGCGGCCTACGAGGCGCGCGGCCTGTATAGGCCGGAGGCGGACTGCATCATGTTCACGCGCGACCCGGTCGGCTTCTGCCGTGTCTGCCGGCGCGCGATCGGGCGCATCATCGACCTGTATTCGAAGTGAGCCGTGCATCGGCGCGGCGAATCGGCGGCGACGTGTGCAGGTCGGCTCAACACTCGACTCCGGCCGAGCCGAGGCCGCGACGGGGGGGAGCGGCGGCTAGCTGTGCAGGGCGACGAAGAGGTAGGACGCACCAATCGAGGCGACGGTGGCGACGAGGCAGGCGAGCGCTACGACCAGGTGGTTGCCGCGCTCCGGCTTCAACGGATCGAGCCACATCGAGGCGAGATAGCCGCCGGCAAAACCACCCGCGTGCGCGTAGTTGTCGATGCCCGGAAAGATCAGGCCGAACACGAACATCGAGATGGCGTAGCCCGTCGCCTGCGAGCGGATGATGCTGCTGCCGCCGCGGCGGCCGTAGTGAACGAGCGCGCCGAGCAGGCCGAAGATCGCCGCGGACGCGCCGAGGGTGAACGGGGCGCCGGCAATGAGCGGCAGCGCCGGCATCACGTGCCCGGCAGTCGAGCTCAGGAGAAATCCGCAGGCGGAGGCGATGGTGTAGATGATCACCAGGCGGGCGCCGCCGTAGATGTCGGCGATCGCCGGCGCGAGCTGGCGCACCCACATCATGTTGAACAGGATGTGCAGGGCGCTGCCGTGCAGCCAGCCGGCGCTGAGGATCGTCCACCACATGCCGTAGCGGTAGACTGGCACCTCCCCGCTCATGCCAAGGCTCAACGACGCGAGACGTCCGGGCGCCAACATCGACATCAGTCCGCCGCCCAGGATCTGGCCGCCGTCCTTCAGTGTCAGCAGCAAAGCCAGCGCATACAATGCCGAGCAGCCGTAGACCACGACCGGGATGAACCCGAAGTCGTTCCCGAGCGTGCGCAGCACCGGCCCGAATCCCCACAGACCCGGATTGCGCCGGCCGCACGTGTAACACTGCTCGTCGTTCACGCCAACGAGCGAGCCGCACGAGGCACAGACGACTGACCCGGTTCTCTGCCGCTTGAACATCACGGAAAGCATACCATCGCGTTCCGCGGCCGCTGCCGTCAGAGACCCACGATATGCGCGTACTGGTGACCGGAGGAAGCGGCTATCTCGGAAGCGCGATCGTCCGGTCCCTGGTGCGCCATGGCCACGAGCCGATCGCGTTCGCGCGCCGCGCCTCGAGCGCGGGGTTGCCAGGGCGAGCCGTCGACGGCGACATCCGCGATCGCACCGCTGTACTGCAGGCCGCCCGCGGCGCGCAGGCGATCTGTCATGCCGCCGCTCTCGTCGCCGCCTGGGCGTCGCGGCCGGGGGACTTCGACGACATCAACGTCGGCGGTCTGGAGGCGGTGATCGAGGCGGCGCGATCGCTCGGCATCCCCCGCATCGTCTACACGTCCTCGTTCCTGGCCTGGCCCCGGACCGGCGGCGTGGCGCCGCGCCGCATGCAGGACTACCAGCGGACGAAGATCCGGGCGCGCGAGCTGGCCCAGGTCCGCGGCAGCCTCGGGCGTGCCGATCGTCTCGATGGTGACGCGGCGGGTGTGAATGGGGCCGGCAACCGAGGCCAGGGACCCCGCTGATCCGGCTGCCCTGGCGCCGCCCGGTCGAACGCCCTACAATCCTTCCAATCAGGGCCATCCCGCAGAATGCTTCGACGTCTATCGTCCCTCTCCCGCCTAACCGCCGCCTCCAAGTCCCGTCTAAACAAACGGATGACGCAAACGGACGCCGCCGCCGTCGCGCTGGCCCGCGACGGAGATAGCGAAGCCTTCCGGGCGCTCGTGGAGCGCCACAGCCGCGCCGTCTACCGGATTGCCCAGCGGATGACCGGCAGCCCTCAGGATGCCGAGGACGTGGTGCAGGAGACCTTCTTGAAGGCATACAAGCAACTCGGCCGGTTCGAATCGCGCGCCAACTTCAGCACCTGGCTCCACCGGATTGCGGTCAACTGCTCGATCGACCTGATACGCTCCCGGCCCCATCGCGAGACCGGCCACGACGCTCCGGATCTCGAGTACTTCGGTGCCGAAGACCCGGGCATCGCCCGCCCGTCGCCGGAACGGCTGATGTTGAGCACCGAAGTGCAGGACCACGTCACCACCGCGATGTCGTCGCTCAGCACGATGGAGCGCACCGCGTTCGTCCTCCGGCACTTCGAGGGACGCTCGATCGAGGAAATCAGCCACTCGCTCGGGCTGAAGGCCAACGCCACCAAACACAGCATCTTCCGCGCGGTAAAGAAAATGCGCAGCGCGCTCGAGCCGCTCGTCGGCTCCGCCGACTGACGACTGACGACTGACGACTGACGACTGACGACTGACGACGATGACTGTGACTTCCGACTGTGACTTCCGACTGTGACTAATGACTGTGACTAATGACTAACGACCACCGACTGACGCACCTCAGCGAAGAGGATCTCCTCCTGCACTACTACGGCGACCTGGACGCCGGCGAGGACGCGCAGGCCGCGGCGCACCTCGGCGAGTGCCGCGCGTGCCACGCCAGCTACACGAAGCTGCAGCGCGTGCTCGCCGCGATCGACGCGGCGCCGGTGCCGGAGATGGCGGAGGGATTCGAGCGCACCGTGTGGACGCGGCTGGAGCCGCAGCTCCGAGCGCGGCGCGGCGGCTGGTTTTCCTGGCTGGGAGGCACGCCGGGCAGGCTGCTGGCGGCGGCCGCGGTCGTGCTCGTCGTCGCGGGGGCGTTTTTCGCGGGCCGCGTGACGCACCCGGAGCCGCGCACCGCTGGCACGCGCACCGCAGGGACCCCGCCGTCGTTTCGCGAACGGGTGCTCCTTGCGGACGTTGGCGAGCATCTCGATCGATCCCAGATGATGCTGATCGAGCTCGTGAGCGGGGACGCCGAGCTCGACGTGCGCGCCGAGCGGCTGCGCGCCGAGCAACTCGTCTCCGCGAACCGGCTCTATCGGCAGACCGCTGCCGCGACCGGGAACGTGGCGCTCGCCGACGTGCTCGACGAGCTGGAACGCGTGCTGGTGGACGTCGCCGCCAGTCCGGATGCGTGGTCTGCCACGGATCTGGAGGAGGTGCGGGATCGGATCGACAGCAAGGGCCTGCTCTTCAAGGTCCGGGTGCTCTCGTCGGAGCTTCGCGAGCGGCAGAAGACGGCGATACGGATGCGGGCTGGCCAGAGCTCGTAGCGGATTTCAGGGTTTCATTCGCGGCGTGGTGGGCGGCCGACGAGCCGCCGGCCCGCCGGCAACAGACACAAAGGACAGACTGATGAACAGATATCTACGCGTCGGGTCGATCGTATTTGCAGGAGTGCTGGCCGCGGCTGGTCCCGCGCTGGCGCAGTCGGCGGATGCCGTCCCTGGCGCCGCAACCACTTCGCCGGCCAGGCGGATGCCGTCTGACTTGGACATCTCCTCCTCGGTGGATCGGGCGTTGGAGGGGGTGCGAACGATCAGGCTGCCGGACCTGGCCTCACTCGCCGGCCTTTCGGCAGACATGATCGACCTGAAGGCGACCGCTGCGCAGGATGCGGCGGACCGGGATCGCGATCGCGAGACGCGGGTCTACGACCAGGGGCGCGAATTCATCGATCAGGGCAAGTACGACCGGGCGATCGAGCGCTTCAGCGACGTCGTGTCGATGAAGGGATCGCGAGCCGACGCCGCTCTCTATTACCGGGCCTGGGCGCAGAACAAGGCGGGCCAGCGGCCCGAGGCAATCGCCACCATCGGCGCCCTGGCGAAGGACTATCCCAAGAGCCGCTACCTCACGCAGGCGCGGGCGCTCGAGTCCGAGATCAAGCGCGACAGCGGGCAGCCGGTGCGGCCCGAGAGCGAGAGTGACGACGATCTGAAGTTGATGGCCCTCAACGCGCTGCAGAATTCCGACCCCGAGCAGGCGATTCCGATGCTCGAAAAGCTGCTCGCCGGGACGGCGGCGCCCAAGCTCAAGTCGAAGGCGCTCTTCGTTCTCGCGCAGAGCAACTCTGCGCGAGCCCGCGAGATCCTGACAGCGATTGCCAAAGGCAACTCGACGCCCGAGCTGCAGAACCGCGCGATTGACTATCTGGGCCAGCAGGGCGGCCGGGACAGCCGCGCCGCGCTCGGTGAGATCTACGGCACCTCATCGGAGATCGACGTCAAGCGTCGCATCCTCCGCGCCTTCATGATCGCCGGCGAGAAGGATCGCCTCTTGAGCGCCGCCCAAAGCGAACAGAACCCCGAGCTGCGCGCCGAGGCGGTCCAGCAGCTCGGCGTGATGGGCGCGCACGAGGAGCTGTGGCAGCTCTATCAGAAAGAGACCGCGGCCGACGTCAAGAAACGGATCATCCAGGCGATGTTCGTCGGCGGCGACGCCGCGCGGTTGGTCGAGCTCGCGAAGAGCGAGAAGGATCCGGAGCTTCGCCGGACCGCCGTACGCAATCTCGGCATCATGGACTCGAAGCGGACGAGCGCCGCGCTCCTCGAGATCTACAACAGCGACAAGGATCCGGCGATTCGGAAGGCGGTCACGCAGGGGCTGTTGCAGCAAGGGAACGCGCAGGCGCTCGTCGACATCGCGCGCAAGGAACAGGACGCCGCCATGAAGAAGGACATCGTGCAGAAGCTGTCGGTGATGGGCCGCAATCCGGTGGCCACCGCCTACATGCTCGAACTGCTCAACGGAAAGTAGGCGGCCATGTCTACATCATTCCGATTGATGGCCTCGTCGCTGGCGGCGACGGCCACGCTCGCGGCGGCGGTGGCGGGGCAGCAGCCGCGCATCGCGAACGGGCGCGTCACGTCACAGGCCGCCGGCTCCCCGTTCGCGCCGTCCTTCAGGTCGCTGGTCTCGGCCCAGCCCGACGTCGCCTGGATCGGCTATACGGT
>JBDTSX010000426.1:0-5122 GCA_039930925.1 Acidobacteriota bacterium
CGGCACGCGCATGCAGCCGATTCTGACCGGCGGCAAGCACGAGCGAAGCCGCCGCGCGGGCACCGAGAACGTGCCGGGGATCGCGGGCCTGGGTATGGCGGCGCGTCTCGCCGTGGCGAAGCTGCCCGTCGAGAGCACGCGGCTGGCGGCTCTGAGAGATCGGCTCGAGCAGCAGATCCTGGCCGCGGTTCCCGGCACGATCATCAATGGCGTCCGCGAGCCGCGTGTCCCGAACACCACCAACATCAGTTTCGAGGCGATTGAGGCCGAGTCGCTGCTGATCGCCCTCGACCTCGAGGGAGTAGCCGTCTCCACTGGATCCGCCTGCTCGTCCGGCACGCTGGAGCCCTCGCACGTGCTGCGCGCGATGGGGCTTCCGGCGCCGCGCACGCAGAACTCGATTCGCCTGAGCCTTGGCGCGGGGAACACGGACGCCGAGGTGGACTTCGTCGTCTCGAAACTCCCGGCGCTCGTCGACAAACTGCGCGGCCTGACGCGCGCGGTCGCGCGGCGTTAGGGATCCGGGATCCGAGGTCCGGCTGAAGCCGGACCCCACCGATACGGGTGCGGATCCGGTCGCGTCCGCCTTGAGGGGACGTCCTCGGTCCGGCGAAAGCCGGACCCACCGATACGGGTGCGGATCCGGTAGCGTACAGAAGCGGCGACGACAGGTTCAATGGCAATGCGTGTAGTGGTGGCAATGTCCGGCGGCGTGGACTCCGCGGTGGCGGCGGCGCTCCTTGCGCGCGAGGGGAACGACGTGATCGGGCTGTCGATGCAGCTCTACGATCACTCCGATCGCGAAGGGGGCGCGCGATTCGGCTCGTGCTGCACGATCGACGATCTCCACGACGCGCGCCGCGTCGCCGCGCGCATCGGCATCCCGCACTACATCGTCAACTTCGAGCGCCAGTTCGCCGAGACGGTGATCGCGAACTTCGTCAGCGAGTACGCCGCCGGCCGCACCCCGATCCCGTGCGTGCACTGCAACGGCGATCTCAAGTTCGCGACGCTCGTCGCGCGCGCCGAGGGTCTCGGCGCGGAGTTCGTCGCCACCGGCCATTACGCGCGCGTGGATCGGGATCCAACTACCGGGCTGTACCGGCTCAAGCGCGGCGCCGATCCCGCAAAGGATCAGTCCTACTTTCTATTTACCCTCGATCAGGCCCAGCTCTCGCACGCGATGTTCCCGGTCGGCGATCTCGACAAGACCGCGGTGCGCGATCAGGCGCGCGCGCTGGGGCTGGAGGTGGCCGACAAGCCGGACAGCCACGAGATCTGCTTCGTTGCCGATGGCAATCACAACGGCTTTCTCGAGCGGCACGGTCAGACGGCCGGCCCGGGTACGATCCGCGACGTCTCAGGGAGCATCGTCGGCCGCCACGAAGGCGTCCACCGCTTCACCGTCGGCCAGCGCAAGGGGCTCGGCCTCTCCTCCCCCATTCCTCTCTTCGTCGTCGGGATCGACGCGCCGAAGAATACCGTCACCGTCGGACCGCGCTCGGCGCTCGATCGATTCGAGCTGACCGCGTCGGGGGTGAACTGGATCGCCGGCACCGCTCCGCAGGCAGGCGCACGCGTGACCGCCCGCATTCGCCATCGCCACCTCGAGGCCGCGGCGACGCTGGACCCGATCGGCACGGACCGGGTGCGCGTCACGTTCGACCAGCCGCAGAGCGCTGTTGCGCCCGGACAGGCGGTCGTGATGTATGACGGAGACGAGGTGGTGGGGGGAGGGTGGATTGAGTGAGTGAAGGGGTTTTAGGTTTTACGGTTTTAGGGTTTTAGGGGGTTTATGGGTTTTAGGGTGGTGGGGTTCGAGTTCGGTTCAATTCGGTTCGGGTTCGGGTGTGGCCCGGGATCGGGTCCCGTCTAGTCCGCGACCGCGATATCGTCGTCGACGAGGCCGGGCTCGCCGAGGTGCTGGGGCAGTCCGTCGATGTAATGCTCGGCGTCGATTGCGGCCATGCATCCGGAGCCGGCCGCGGTGATCGCCTGGCGGTAGATGTGATCCTGCACGTCACCGCAGGCAAAGACACCCGGCACGCTGGTGCGCGATCCCATGTGGGTCACGATGTAGCCGGGTTCGTCGAGCTCGATCTGGCCGGTGACGAGCGACGTGTTCGGCGTGTGGCCGATGGCGACGAAGATTCCGTCGACCTCCACCTCTTTCAACGCGCCGGTCAGGTTGTTCCGCAGCACGATCGAGGTGACTTCGCCGCGGGTCAGGTCCTTGACGTCCTCGACGTCCGAATTCCACTCGAACGCGATCTTCGGGTTGGCGAACGCCTTGTCCTGCATGATCTTCGACGCGCGGAGCGCCGCGCGGCGGTGCACGACCGTCACGTGCGAGGCAAAGCGCGTGAGGAAAATCGCTTCCTCGAGCGCCGAGTCGCCGCCGCCGACGACGGCGATGGGCTTGCCGCGGAAGAAATAGCCGTCGCAGGTGGCGCAGGTCGAGACACCGTGGCCGAGCAGGGCCCGTTCGGAGGGCAGGCCGAGGAGCCGTGCCGACGCGCCGGTCGCGAGGATCAGCGCGCGTGAGAAGTATTCCCCCTCGGTCGTCTTGACGCGGAACGGCGGCGCCGCGAGATCGACGTGGGTGACATTGCCGCGGATGATCTCGGCACCAAAACGCTCCGCCTGGGCCCGCATCTCGGTCATCAGGTCGGGTCCCATGATCCCGTCACGGAATCCCGGCCAGTTCTCCACCAGCGTGGTGAGCATCAACTGGCCGCCCGCTTCCAGCCCTTCGATCACGAGAGGCTTCAAATTGGCGCGCGCGGAATAGAGCGCTGCGGTGAGACCCGCCGGGCCGGAGCCGATGATGATGACGTCGCGTATGCGCATAGCTACCTGGACCAACCCGGACGGTCTACCTGACCTGGCTCGGAGGGTCAGGCACGGCGACCCTCCGGGTGGTCTTCAACAGTGACCGCTCCCTTCAGCCCTGGGCGGGCGCCGGGACGTGCTTGTCGAGCATCTTCTTGAGCGAGTCCTTGTCGGCGAGGCCGACGACCTGCTCGACGATCTGTCCGCCCTTGAAGAGCAGCAGGGTCGGAATGCCGCGAATGCTGAACCGGCCGGCGACGGCCGGATTATCGTCGACGTTCAATTTGCCGATGGTCACGCGTCCGTCGTAATCGGTGGCGAGCTCGTCGATGGTCGGGCCGAGACGCTTGCAGGGGCCGCACCACTCAGCCCAGAAGTCCACGAGGACCGGCTGCGCAGCCTTGATGACGGACTGGTCGAAGTTCGTGTCGGTGAGAGTCGTTACCTTCTCGGATGCCATGTAGGTTCCTCTGCAAGATGCGGCGCCGCGGCCAAACCGGGACAGTCCCAGGAATCGCCCGCGGCGCGCATGAACGGGCTGAATCAGCCTGCCACTGGCGCCGTGCCCGCGGCGTCCCTATACACTTTGACATACTCCCGGGCCGAAGCGTCCCAGGAGTAATCATGTTTCATGCCCGCGCGCTGAATCCTCAGCCATTCCTGCGGGGTGCGGTAGAGAGCGAGGGCTCGTTGGAGGCTGCTGACCAGCGCCTCCGGAGTGTAGTCCCGGAACTTGAACCCGTTGCCCCCTGGTTCGGACGCGTCCCTGACGGTATCGTCCAGACCGCCGGTGGCCCGCACCACCGGTACGGTCCCGTATCGAGCGCTATACATCTGATTCAAGCCGCACGGCTCGAAGTAGGACGGCATCAGGAAGATGTCGGATCCCGCGATGATGCGGTGCGCCAGCCGCCGGTCGAATCCAATCGTGACCGACACGCGGTGCGGATATTGCGCCGCCAGCGCGGTCCACATCGCCTCGTATTTGCGGTCTCCGCTCCCGAGCACCACCCAGGTCGCGTCGAGCGCCATCAGCTCCTCTGCCGCGGCGGCGATCAGGTCCAGGCCCTTCTGCTCGGTCAGGCGCGTCAACAATCCGATGACCGGCCTCGTGCTCGCTGGAAGATCGGCCGGCAGCCCCGCCGCCTCGAGCAGGCCGCGCCGAGCGGCGGCCTTGCCCGACAGATCGTCCACGGTGAACGAGCCTCCCGCGAGGTCGTCACTCGCGGGATTCCACTCGTCGAGATCGATCCCGTTGAGGATGCCGGTGAGTGCGTCGGCGCGGCGCGCCAGCGAGCCTTCGAGACCGAACCCGAGCTCGGGTGTCAGGATTTCGCGCGCGTAAGTGGGACTGACGGTGGTAATCCGCTCGCTGAAGTTGATCCCGCCCTTCAGGAAACTGATTTGTCCCCAATATTCCAGCGCCTGCACGTCCAGCACTTCCCAGCCCAATCCGAGCGCCGGAATCGTGGACGATGGAAACAGGCCCTGGAACGCGAGGTTGTGGATCGTGAAGATGGCCGGCACGCCGCCGACGACCGGATCAGGCGACAGGTGCATCTTCTGGAACACCGGCACCGCGCCGGTCTGCCAGTCGTGGGCGTGGATCACCGAGGGGCGCTCCCCTCGCAGGCGCGCGTATTCCAGGGCCGCCCGCGCGAACACCGCGAACCGCCACGCATTATCCGGATAATCGGCCCCGGACGGATCCGAGTAGAGACCGTCGCGATCGAACAGCGCCGGGATGTCCACGAACACCGCCGTCACCCCATTCCCTGCCGCGCGAGTGTGGAAAATCACGTCCTGGGCATGCTCGCCAACCTGCACGCGTGCGGCGAGCGGCTCCGCGCCGGAGACGTCAATCCCGCGATAACGCGGGAGCACGAGCGTGACGCGGTGGCCGAGCCGCCCGAGGGCGAGCGGCAGCCCGCCAGTGACTTCCGCGAGCCCGCCGGTGCTGGCATACGGGTAGGCCTCGGGGACAATCATCAGCACGGAGAGCGGCGGACCATCGGTCCCGGCGCTCACGGAGGGGGACGGCGCCGCTACCGGCACGGCTGGTGGAGCCGCCTTGCGACTCCGCGCCGGCCGCGCGGCCGGCGCTTTGGCGGCCGCAGTGGTCTTCATCGCTGTCTGTCTCTTGGGCGCGGCCGGCCTGGTGGCGCGGCTCGTCCCGCCGGGACCGTTGGCGCGCAACGCAGCCGTCTCGGGCTTGCTTCCCGAGGACGACATCGATGCGGGCGTCACGACCGTCTCAGGCGTCGCAGCAGCCGGGCTGGGCGCGAGCGCT
>JBDTSX010000427.1:0-5118 GCA_039930925.1 Acidobacteriota bacterium
GCAGGCTGGCACCGAGCAGCCGACGGATACGGCCGATACGCCGCGTGCCGCCTACGGGCGCGTGGCGATCGGAAAAATGCTGCGCGCCGACCAGGGGCTCGGACGAATGCTGACGCCGATGCTCGAGCTGCTCGTCAATCGCGACTTCGAGAAAGCCGCGGCGACGGACCTCGACCTCGTGCCGCAGATGCAGGTGACGCTCAGCCGGCGGCAGCATGTCCGGGCCAGCGTCGGGGTGCAGGTGCCGGTGAATCACACCGCCGGCCGGCCGGTGCAGGTGGCGTTCTACCTGCTGTGGGATTGGTTCGACGGCGGGCTGTTCGAGGGATGGAAATGAAGATCCTGGTGTCGATCTGCGGTGGGATACTCGTCGCATTCGCCTATGTGGTTGGTGCCGCCGAACCGGCGCAGTCGAGTGCCGGGCCGCGCGCCCTGCCGCCGCGCTTTCAGACCTCGGACCGGTGCATCGCCTGCCACAACGGCCTGGTGACGCCGAGCGGCGAGGATGTCTCGATCGGGTTCGATTGGCGCGCGACTCTGATGGCCAATTCGGCGCGCGATCCGTACTGGCAGGCCAGCGTGCGGCGCGAGACGATCGATCATGCCGAGGCTTCGGCGGCGATCGAAGACACCTGCGCCACCTGCCACATGCCGATCGCCCGCTCCACCGCGAAGGCCCGGGGGGAACGCGGCCAGGTGTTCGCGCACCTCCCGTTTCCGGCGCACACGGATCATGCGCGTGAAGCAGAGGACGGGGTGTCCTGTTCGCTCTGTCACCAGGTCGGAACGGCCCGCCTCGGCACGCCCGAGAGTTTCACCGGCGGGTTCGTCATCGAACCGCGGGACGCGCAGGGCAACACCCGGGAGTACGGCCCGTACGCCGTCGATGCCGGCCACACCCGAGTCATGAAGAGCTCCACCGAGGGCTTCGTGCCGGTGCAGTCCGACCACATCCGCCAGTCGGAGTTGTGCGCGACCTGCCACACGCTGATCACCGAGACGCTCGGCGCCGGCGGCAAGCCGGCGGGCCGGCTGCCGGAGCAGGTGCCGTATCAGGAGTGGCTGCACAGCGACTACAAGGATACGAAGAGCTGCCAGTCGTGTCACATGCCGGTCGTCAAGGAGGCGGTCCCGGTGACGCGGGTGTTCGGTGAGCCGCGGGAGCTCGCCCGGCACGTGTTCGTCGCGGCCAATTTCTTCGTGCAGCGCATGCTGAACCGCTACCGCGAGGAGCTCGACGTCGCGGCGCTGCCCCAGGAGCTCACCACCGCGGCGGATCGGACGGAGCGCTACCTGGCGACCGAGGCCGCGCGCCTCTCAATCGGCGAGGTCCGCATCGACGGCGGCCGGCTGACGACGGAGGTGGCGATCGAGAACCTTGGCGGCCACAAGCTCCCGACCGCGTATCCATCACGGCGCGCCTGGGTCCACTTCGTGGTCCGCGACCGCAATCACCGCGTGGTGTTCGAATCGGGCGCGGTCAACCCGGATGGTTCGATCAGCGGCAACGACAACGACGCCGACCAGGCGGCGTTCGAGCCGCACTACGCCGAGATCCGCAGCGCCGACCACGTCCAGATCTATGAGAGCGTCCTCGGCGATGTGAGCGGCGGCGTCACGACGGGTCTGCTGTCCGGCTCGCAGTATCTGAAGGACAACCGGCTGTTGCCGCACGGCTTCGACAAGCGGACCGCCGAGCCTGACATCGCGGTGCACGGCGCGGCGCTGGAGGACCCTGATTTCACCGGCGGGGGGGATCGTGTCCGCTACTCGGTGCCGCTGCAGTCTGCCGAGGGACCATTCGAGGTCGAGGCGGAACTGCTGTACCAGCCGATCGGCTACCGCTGGGCGCAGAACCTGAAGGCCTACAACGGCGCGGCGGAGCCCAAACGGTTCACCACCTACTACGACTCGATGGCCGCGGCGTCGACCGCCACGCTGGCGCGGGCACGGCGCTGAGCGGCGCGGGGTCCCCGGCTCGGGCGAGCGGGTCGCCCCGACCCCATGGCGAGCAACCGCGTCCCGCTGTGCCGATCGGCTCAACGGCAGGACCGTCGGCTACACGGCGATGGTCGCCGCCGCCCAGCCGCCGGGATCCTTGTCGGACTGGATCCACCGGTGCATGTCGACGACTACGGCGTCTCCCTCGCGGCGGATGACATAGCGGTCGAGATTCCTGGTCGCCCGCCCGGCGGTATGCAGGCCGTCGACCTGATATTGCGAATCATGCTTCGTGCACTGGAAGCGATGGTCGTTCGGCAGCCACTTCACCGCATTGTTCTGGTGCGGGCACGACAGCGCAAGCACGTAGACATGGCCCTGCGCACGCGCCACGATCAGCTGCGCGGTGCGATCGATGGTCACGCCGTCGGCGGCCGGAATCGGGCAGCGGCGATCGTCGCCGCTCTGCGTCCCGTCGATGAACGCGACCGGCAGTCCGCGCGCCTCCGCGGACGACACGCCGAGCAGGGCGATGGCGATCCCGAAACAACCGGCACTCTGAATAAACTCCCGCCGGCTCGCACAGGCGTCGGTCTGGCACGAGGGTGTTGGCTCGTCGTCGTGTGATGAGTTCATGGTCACTATCCGATGTTTGGCAGCGCGGCCCCGGCCAGCGTGGTCAGCAGCCACAACGCCAGGCTGGCGACGGCGGTGCGGTGGAGGCGTGCCCACGCCCGCGGCTCGCCGCGTTTGACCCGGTCTTCGCCGCCCAGCAGCAGCGCGCCGTTGGCCAGCAGCAGGACCATCAGCGCCATCTTCAGCCAGAAGATGCGTGAATACAGAAACGTATCGACGTCGGCTGCAAACAGCAGCAGGCCACTGACTGCCAACGCCGCGATGCCGGAAACGACGATCAGGTGCGTCTGCTTGAGCAGGTGGAGCTGGGTCATGCGCGTCGGCACCGTCTCGCGACTGGCGGTGATGGTGGCGAGGTCGGCGGTGATCGCACAGCCCCCGCCCGCCACCAGCCCACCGATGTGCATGAACTCCACGCTGGTGCGCAAGACCGCGTGGTTGGCGTAGAGCGAGACCCAGGCCTTTAGCAGGTGACTCCACATGTCAGCGGTTCCCGAAGATCATGGCGAGGTACCCGGCCGTGCCGATGCTGATCGACGCGATCGCGAGGTTGCGGTGGGTCGCGAGGTCACTGGCGAAGTTGGCGCCGTGGTCGCTGTTGGGTGCAGCAGCCAGAGTCGCGGCAAACCCCACGTCGGCGGCCAGCATCAGCAGGCCGTGCACCAGGCGCAGGCTCCGGCCCTCGGTATCCATCCGGCCTTCCTTGCCGAACATGTTCCACACGCCGGTGACGGTGTTGATGCCGAACAGCGCGGAGAGCCCGATGCCGACGGCCGCGTGCGCGCCTTTCTTTCCGCCGCCCGTGCTGCCGCTGTAGAGCGACTGCCGAGCGCCACCTCGGTGGCGAAGAGCGGCAGTGTCGCGAAGCTCGCGTATTTGTGAATCTTGCCACGCATCTGGAACGCGTGGCTGTGTTCGACGGCCGCCGCGTGAACCGGCAGCGCGCCGGCCTGTGCCGTCAGCGCCGACGATCCGGTGCGCGGGAGCGGCCGGAGCGCTGATGCCGCAACGACCGGAGGGGACTGGTCGCCGCCCGACACCCACGAGATGTGCCACGGGTCGTGGATCGGCTGGCTCGCGAACAGGAGAGTCGGGGAGGCGGGCAGGAGCGTCGGGGACGCGGGCGCGCCGGAAGCCGCGGATGATCCGAGCGATATAGTCATCAACAACGCGAGATCCATCGATCGCATACACCACCTACAGAAATGCGTGTTCACACGGGCCGTGACGAGATCCCTCCGCCGAGGTGCAACAACGTTGCCGGTGTTGGTGCTCCTTACCGCAGGCGCGCGGTACGATCTGCGGTACTCAATGTCCTCTCTCGTAGATGGGCTGTCACGGATTCATGCGCCGTTCATGTGGACGTGTCGCCCGATCCAGTGCGACTGACGTTCTGCTGCTGGCACCGACCCATTCGTCGTTCGTGAACGCCCGGTACGCGCGTTGCTCTGCGGCCCGTGTTCGGGTGGTTCGCTTTCAACAAGCAAAGGTGATGTATGAAAGACATTGAGTGTATCGGGCAGACGCGTCGGAGTTTCTGCACGCAGGCGGCGACGCTCGCCCTCCTCGGCGGAACCGCCGCTCTGGCATTCTCAGGGTGCGGAGGAGGACCGACATCGCCGAGCGACGTGTCATCTCTGCCATCAGTCAATGCGGCGAGAACCGGGGGCGTGACTACGTTCGCGATCGACGTGGGCTCTCCGCTCGCCGCGGTCGGCAGCGCGGCCAGGGTGGTCACGTCCGGCGGCAACTTCCTCGTCGCGCGCACCGGTCAGGAGGCGTTTGTCGCTCTCGCGGCCATCTGCACGCACGAAACGTGCGCCATCACCGGCTTCAGCAACCAGACCTACGTGTGCCCCTGTCACGGGTCGACGTTCGACCTCAACGGACGGGTGCTGGGGGGGCCTGCACCCACCGCGCTCCGCCAGTATGCGACGCAGTTCACCGGCGGCGTCCTGACAATCACCGGTTAAGGAAACGCGCGATGTGGCGGTACGTGCGGAAGCTTTCAGGAACGTCGGCAGCGTCACATCCGCGAGCCGTCGCGGCGGCCCATGCGGAACTGCTCATGCCGCGGGGAGCACACCCCGCGCGGAGCGGCAACATGAACCTCGGGTGAATCCTGGACAAATCGCGCGCTCCAGAGGAGACTGGCGACCGTGGACTCAGAGGCGATATCCTGAAAGAGAATCGCCCGCCGTTGAGCGGCCAGCGCGGGTGTCGATGCCAAATGCTGGGCCGTGCCGAGCCACCGGCGATCCTTCGCTTGTGCGCGGAGAGGAAGTGCAAATGAAGGGGTTCGTGCTGGGCGTCGTTGCCACTCTCGTCGCGATCGCTTGCGGAGCGTTTTCGGTCTCGCGCTTCGGTTGGTACCCGATCGGTGCTGACACTCCGCCGAGCAGCCTGGAGCGCAACCTCGCAGGCCGCGCCATGGACGTATACGCGGACAAACACAAACCGGCCGGAGGCAATCCGATTGAGTTGACGCCCGCGAATCTGGCTGAAGGAGCGTCGCGGTACGAGGAGCACTGCGCGCTCTGC
>JBDTSX010000428.1:0-5117 GCA_039930925.1 Acidobacteriota bacterium
TTCGTTTCTACAAGATCGCCAAGCGGCGGCTCGACGACATCGGCGCGGTGGCGGCGGCGCTGTCGCTCGACCGGGACCCAGCCGGGAGGGTCAGCCGGGCGCGCTTCGCTTTCGGCGGCGTCGCCGCGACACCGATCCGCGCGATCGAGGCGGAAGCCGCGGTGCTCGATCGGCCGTGGAACGAAGCATCGGTCGAACGCGCCCAGGCGGCGCTGGACCGGACTCTGGCGCCGCTCAGCGATCACCGCGGCTCGAAGGCATTCCGGCTGGAGGTCAGCAAGAGCCTGATCGCCAGGTTCTGGGCGGAGCGGCAGGCATGACTCTGGCCGGCCGCCCGGTACCGCACGAGAGTGCCCGCGGCCACGTGACCGGCGCGGCCCTCTATACCGACGATCTTCTGGGTCGCTACCCGGATCTGCTGCACGCCTGGCCGGTGACCGCACCGCACGCGCATGCGCGGGTCGTCTCGCTCGACCCGTCACCGGCGCTGGCCGAGCCCGGCGTCGTGACCGTGCTGACGGCCGACGATGTACCGGGCGTGGGCGATAGCGGCGCCTCGCGCCATGACGAACCCGTCTTCCCGACGGAGGTCATGTTCCACCGGCAGCCGGTCGCGTGGGTGCTGGCCGACAACGTCGAAGCGGCCCGGCTGGGCGCGGCGCAAGTGATGGTAGAGTACGATCCGCTTCCGGCCGTTCTCACGATCGAGCAGGCGATCGACGCGGACAGTTTCCTGACCGCCCCGCTGCGCCTCGCGCGAGGCGACCTCTCCACGATGGACTCGAGCGCCATCGTCATCGACGGGGAGCTCGCGATTGGCGGCCAGGAACACTTCTACCTCGAGACCCAGAGCGCGATTGCCTGGATCGACGAGAGCGCGGCGATCGCCCTGCACTCGTCCACCCAGCATCCGTCCGAGACGCAGGACGTCGTGGCGCGAGTGCTGGGCGTGCCGCGGCACCTCGTGACCGTCGAATGCCTGCGAATCGGCGGAGCGTTCGGCGGCAAGGAAGTGCAGGCGAACGCCTTCGCCGCGGTGGCGGCGCTCGGCGCCTGGAAGACCCGGCGGCCGGTGCGCGTCCGGCTGAACCGCGAGCTCGATTTCGCGCTGACCGGCAAGCGTCATCCCTATCTCGCCCGGTACTCGGCCGGGTTCGCGGCGGATGGACGGATCCGCGCGCTGCGGCTGGCGCTCTACTCCGACGGCGGCTGGTGCCTCGACCTGTCGGAGCCGATTATGTGGCGGTCGCTGTTCCACTGCGACAACGCGTATCTGCTTCCGGCGGTGGAGGCGATCGGCCGCGTGTGCCGCACCAACAAGACATCGCAGACGGCCTTTCGGGGCTTCGGCGGACCGCAGGCGATGGTCGTCATCGAAGACATCCTCGCGCGGGCGGCGTGCCGGTTGTCGCTGCCGGCCGATGTCGTGCGCGAGCGCAATCTCTATCGCGAGGGGGACACCACCCACTACGGTCAGCCGGTGGCCGATGCCTCGAGACTCGCGACCATCTGGACCGAGCTCAAAGGGACCAGCGCATTCACCGCGCGCGGCGCAGAGATCCTCGCCTTCAATGCGGCTCATCCGCATCTGAAGCGTGGCCTCGCGATCACACCGGTCAAGTTCGGCATCTCGTTCACCGCCTCGTTCTTCAACCAGGCGGGGGCGCTGGTGCTCGTCTACATCGACGGATCGGTGCAGGTCAGCCACGGCGGCACGGAAATGGGCCAGGGGCTGTTCACCAAGATCCAGCAGATTGCCGCGGACGCCCTCGGCCTGCCGCTGGCAAGCGTGCGGCTGATGCCGACCCGCACGGACAAGGTTCCGAACACCTCGGCCACAGCTGCCTCGTCCGGCACCGACCTGAATGGCGCCGCGGTCGCGGACGCCTGCGCGCAGATCCGATCGCGCCTGGCAGCCGTCGCGGGTCAGTTGCTCGGCGCGGAGCCGTCCGCCGTCCATTTCGAGAACGGCGTGGTGTCGGCCGGCGATCGATCCGTCGCCTTCAAGGATCTCTGCGGCATCGCCTACAAGCAGCGCGTCGCCCTGTTCGCGCAGGGCTTCTACCGCACGCCGGGCATTTCATTCGATCCGGAGACGGGACAGGGACGCCCGTTCCACTACTTCGCGTACGGGGCCGCCGTATCGGAAGTCGAGGTGGACGCCTTCACCGGCCAGTACCGCCTGCTGCGCACCGATATCCTGGAGGACGTCGGGGAATCCATTTCGCCGGTCATCGATCGCGGGCAGGTCGAAGGGGGATTCCTGCAGGGCGTCGGATGGCTGACGATCGAGGATCTGCGGTGGGACGACCAGGGACGCGTCGCGACCGGCAGCGCATCCACCTACAAGCTGCCGTCGTGGTCCGAGCTCCCGGAGATCTTCGAGGTGAACTTCCTGGCCCGCGCGGCGCAGCCAGGCGTGATTCTCGGCAGCAAAGCGGTCGGCGAGCCGCCGCTGATGCTGGCGATCTCGGTGCGGGAGGCGATTCGCGAGGCGGTCGCCGCATTCGGCACGGGGGAGGCGGTCGACCTGCCAAGTCCCGCGACGCCGGAAGCAGTCTTTTTTGCCGTGCGCCAGGTACGCGCGGCACGGCCGGCGTTGCTGTAGCGTCCACGTTGTTGAATCGGATAGGCCTGTCGCGATGTGCCGTTCCGGCTCTCGAGCCGTTGATCTTCCGCCTGAAGGCGGAAGCCACGAGTCTCGTGTTGGGGACACGTCGCTTCCGGCTTCAGGCGGAAGGACACGGTGCAGATGGTCACGTGGCGTCATAGTGTGCACACGTGGCTTCCGCCTTCAGGCGGAAGGACAAGCGGCCCGGATAAGCCATGACGCTCCCGGAGCTCAATACCGTGGATCGCGATCGCTTCGTGGCGGCGCTCGGCTGGATCTTCGAGCAATCCCCATGGGTTGCCGAGCGCGCATGGGCACGCCGCCCGTTCGCGGATCTCAATCAGTTGCATGCGGAGATGATCGCGGTGGTCGCGGCGGCGCCGCCGGAGGAACAGCTCGCGCTGCTCCGTGCACATCCCGACCTCGGGAGCCGACTCCGGATGAGCGAGGCCTCCGTCGGGGAGCAGGCGGGAGCCGGACTGAATCGGCTGACGCCTGACGAATTCGAGACGCTGCAGCGTCAGACAGCAGCGTATCGGCGCAAGTTCGGGTTCCCGTTCCTGCTCGCCGTCAAGGCCTGCACGCAGCACGACGTGCTCGAGGCGCTCGCGCGCCGGCTGCCACACGGCATCGAGACCGAACGGCCCGAGGCGCTGCGACAGGTGGCGCGGATTGCCGAATTCCGGCTGCGCGACACACTGGGCGGACACGCGAGCACGTAAGGAGCAGACCGGATGGAACAGTTCGCGAGCGGCTGGAAGCGGAACTACTACGGGAAGGGGGACGTGAGCGTCTACCGCCTCAACCGAGGCGGCTCCGGAGCGCCCGGCGAGCCGTGCCGGGTGTTCGGCGCCAATGTGTTGATGCTGGTGTACGGCGACACCTTCTGGGCGACCTACACCACCGGAGACAACACCGGCCTCATCGCCACCGACTCGATGAAAAATTTCATCCAGCGCGAGACCCAGAACTACACCGGCAACGATCTCGAAGACTATTGCTGGTTTCTCGGCGCCACGTTCCTCGACACCTACTCGCAGGTGGAAGGGATCCAGGTGTCCGCGTCCGAGCTCCCGTACGGTGCGCTCGAGAAGGGGGTCGGCTTCACGCCATCCGGGAACGAGCGGGCCACGGCGCGAATCGAGCTCCAGAAGCGCACCGTGGTGGAAGTCGTATCCGGCCTTCGCGGGTTCCGGCTGCTCCGGCTCGGCGGCAGCGCCTTCCGGGGATTCGTCCGCGACCAGTACACCACGCTGCCCGATCTCGTCGATCGGCCGCTCCACATGTGGCTCGATCTGGAATGGTCGTACACGAGCCCGGATCAGGCGTGCAGCGAAGGGCGAGTGACCGCGGCGGTGCGCCGCATCGTGCACCAGGTGTTCGAGGCGTTCGATTCCGGCAGCATCCAGCAGGTCATCCACCAGATGGGTACGCGCGTGCTGAGCGAGATCCCCTCGATTGAGGAAATCCATCTGGAAGCGGACAATCGCACCTGGGATACCATCGCCGAGCGCAGCGGGGAGGGGGGGATCTACACGGACCCTCGACCGCCCTACGGCTGCCTTGGGTTGAGGCTCAGGAGGTAGATGGCACGGCTGTCCACACACGTCCTCGATACGGCGCGCGGAGCTCCGGCGCGCGGCGTGGCGATCGCGCTGCACCGGCTGGATGATGCCGGACGACACCTGATCGGTACCGCGGTGACGGACGCGGACGGCAGGCCCGGCGAGCCGCTGCTCTCCGGCGATCGAATCGAGCCCGGCATCTACGAGATTACCTTCGGCGCGGCCAGCTACTTTCGCGGCGCCGGCGTCACGCTGTCCGATCCCCCGTTTCTCGGCGACGTCGTGGTTCGCGTCGGTCTGGCCGACCCGGAGGGTCATTACCACGTGCCACTCCTGCTCTCGCCGTACGGTTACAGCACCTACCGTGGATCGTGACGCCCTGTCACGGCGTGCTCGCGACGTGATCACGTGGTGCCGATCGCTCTCCGAATGCAGCGAAGAGCCCGGGGTGACAACCCGCACCTTCCTGTCGGCGCCGATGCGCGACGTGCACGCGCGGCTCCGAACCTGGATGGAAAGTCTGGGGATGCGGGTGCAGGTCGATGCCGCGGGTAACCTGCGCGGCGTGCATCCGGCGCTGCAGGCCTCCGCGCCGCAGCTGTTCCTCGGCTCGCACCTGGACACGGTGCCGTGCGCCGGCGCGTTCGATGGCATCCTGGGCGTGGTGCTCGCGGTCGCACTGGTGGATCGCCTTGGGGGCCGCCGCCTGCCATTCAGCATCGAGGTCGTGGGCTTTTCCGAAGAGGAAGGTGTACGCTTCGGCGTGCCGTTCATCGGCAGCCGCGCGCTGGCCGGCTCGGTGGACGAGGCGCTGCTGACGCGCCGAGACGCCACGGGAGCGACGGTGGCGGACGCGATTCGTGACTACGGCCTCGACCCGTTGCGCATCAATGATGCGCGCGCGGACGGCGCGCTGGCGGGCTACCTGGAGGTCCATATCG
>JBDTSX010000429.1:0-5111 GCA_039930925.1 Acidobacteriota bacterium
ATCGGGATCGGACGGCAGATCGCCGAGGCGCTCGCCGTCGCACACGCCGCGCAAATCGTCCATCGCGACGTCAAACCCGACAACGTGATGCTGCGGCCCGACGGTTATGTCAAGCTGCTCGACTTCGGGCTGGCCCGCCTCCACCGGCCGTCGATCAATGCCGGGTCGACCCGGCCCGGCACGGACCCGGGCCTGATCATCGGCACCATCGGCTACATGGCCCCCGAGCAGGCGCGCGGTGAAACCGCCGCACCCGAAGCCGACGTCTTTGCTTTCGGCGTCGTGCTGTACGAGCTCGTCACGGGCCGCCACCCATTCATTTCGGCATCTCAGCTCGGCATGCTGCACGCGCTGATGTGGGAGAGCCCCGAGCCCCCGTCGCTCATCAACCCGGAAGTGCCGCGCGCGCTTGACCAACTGATTCTCGAGGCGCTGCAGAAGGACCCGCGGCTGCGTCCCGGCGCTGGTGAAGTGCTGTATCGTCTCGGACTCACCCACGATTCGACGATTGCGACGGCCCTCTCCTCGGTGACGGTGTCGCAGGGCTCGCGCACCAGCCAGGCCGTCGTGGGACGGGACGTCGAGATCGAGATGCTGCTGCACGAATTCGAGCGCGCGGAACGCGGCCGGGGGCGGGTCGTCGTCCTGTCGGCGGAAGCCGGAGTCGGCAAGACGACGATCGTCGAGGCCTTCGAGCGGCTGCTCGAAGACCGGGGCGCCGCGGTGCGGGTCGGGCGCGGGCGCTGTTCTGAACGGCTCGCCGGCAGTGAAGCGTACCTGCCGATTCTGGAAGTGCTCGACAGTCTCCAGCACAGCCAGCACCACGGCAGCCTCTCACGTCTGCTGCGAGCGCTCGCACCGAGCTGGTACGTCCAGGTGATGCCGGCGTCGGAGAATGCATCCTCGGCCGCCAGGCTCGCGGCCGATACGGCGGGAGGCTCGCAGGAGCGGCTCAAACGGGAAATCTTCACGCTCCTGGATGAAGTCGCGCGCATCCACCCGGTCGTCCTGTGCCTGGACGACGTGCACTGGGCGGATCCGTCCACCACCGACTTGATTGGCTATCTCGCCCGCCGCATCGACGGCCTGCGCCTGCTGATCATCCTCACCTGCCGGCCCTCCGAGCTCGCGCAGGCGCGTCATCCGTTCCTGCCGCTCAAGTTCGATCTGATCGCGCACGGCGTCTGCCGCGAAATCACGCCGGGCTACCTGGACGAGGCCGCGATTGGCCGGTACCTGTCGCTTCAGTTCCCCGATCACGCGTTCCCGGCCGCGTTCGCACCGGTGATCCATCAGCGGACCGAGGGGCATCCGCTGTTTGTCGTGGACCTTCTCCGCGATCTGCGCCGGCGCCAGATCGTCAAGCAGCAGGACGGACGATGGATCGTGACCGAGGATCTGGCGTCGCTCGAGCGCGAGCTGCCGGAATCGGTTCGCAGCCTGTTGCTCAGGAAAGTGGCCGCGCTCGACGACGAGGACCGGAGGCTGCTGGCGGCCGCCAGCGTGCAGGGCATCGACTTCGATACCGCGATGCTGGCCTCCGTGCTCGAACGGCCCGAAGAGGAAATTGAGGATCGGCTCGACCGGCTGGAGCGCGAGCACGCGCTGGTGCAATTCGTGGCCGAAGGGGAAATGCCGGGACGGGCGCTGACGCTGCGCTATCGCTTCGCGCACCACGTGTATCACCATACGTTCGACAGCTCGCTTCGCGCGACCCGGCGCGCCGTCCTGAGCCGCAGGATTGCGGAGCGCCTGATCCAGCGGCTCGGCGACCAGCCGGCCGAATCCGCCGCGGACATTGCGCTGCTGTTCGAGTCCGCACGCGAGAACCTGCGGGCGGCGGAATACTGGAATCGCGCGGCCCAGGCTTCGGCGCGACTCTACGCGCACGACGAAACGGCGCGCCTCGCGCGGCGCGGCCTGGCGCTGCTGCAGTCGGAGCCTGATACGCCGGCCCGGGCGGCCGCGGAGCTCGGACTGCAGATGACGTACGGCCTGTCCGTGAAGACCAGCCAGGGATATGCGGTCCCCGAAGTCGGCGCCGCGTACGCGCGGGCACGCGACCTGTGCCGTCAGGTCGAGGACCCCCGCCGCGTGATCCCGGTGCTGATGGGGCTCTCCGCGCACCATGTCGTGTCGGGCGAGATCGAAACGGCCCGCGACGTCGGCCTCGAGATGCTCGACCTGTTCAATCGGCTGGGCGATCCGAACCTGCAGATGATCGGCCAGTGGTCGCTCGGGGCGGCGCTGTTTCACCTCGGCGAGCTCGAAGTCGCCCACGATCATCTGACCCGCGGGCTCGAGCTGTACGACCCGGCGTTTCACCAACCGCGAGTCTGGGAGACGGGGATCGACCCGGGAGTCTTCTGCCTCTGCGAGCGCGCCAGGACCCTGACGCTGCTCGGCTACTCCGACCAGGGGCTCGCGTCGATCCGGGCCGCAATCGCCCAGTCGCGGGGGATCGAGCACCCGCAGCCGCTGGCGTTCTCGCTCCTGTTCAGCGCCCTGATCCATCTGGCGCGCCGCGAGCCCGCCGCAGTCTGCCGCGTCTACGACGAGCTCGAGGCCTGGTGCACGAGGCACGGCATCGCGCAGGAGCTCCAGTGGGCGAAACCGCTTCGCGGACGGGCCCTCGTCGAGCTCGGCGAGACGGCGCGCGGACTCGACGAGCTGGCGAGCGGGCTCGATGCGCACATCCGAACCCGCTCGACGCTGATGCGCCCGTATTTCTTCCTGCTCAATGCCGGAGCGCTCCTGCGGGCGCGGCAGCTCGACGAAGCGCAGCAGGTGCTCGCCGAATCACGCGACATCGCGGACGCGACGAGTCAACACGCCTACGATTCCGAGCACCGGCGCCTGCAGGCGGAGCTCTGCCTGGCGCGCGGAAATCGGGAAAGCACCGAGGCGTTCTACGGCGAAGCGCTCGCGATTGCGAGCGCACAGGGGGCGAAGGCGCTGGAACTGCGGGCGGCGCGCGGCTACGCGTCGTTTCTGGTGGGCGGCGGCAGGTCCGCCGAGGCTCGCGAGGCGCTGCGGATCTGCGAACACTTCACCGAAGGACGCGATACCCTCGATTTCGTCTACGCCGAGGCGCTGCTCCACTCGTTGAAGGCCGACCCCTCCGTTGGGTCGGGCTGAGCGGGCCAGTCGGCCACGCCGCGCTGTCTCCAGTAGCCTTACGGAGCCGCCTGGGAATTCGGCGCATTCGAACGCAGCAGCTCACGGATCCCCTCGACGAGCGCCTCGTGATCGCCGCGCATCTCGTCGGTCATCACCAGAACGGGAAGATGCTCCGGCACCTCGATCCGGATCCGCGGCGCGTCGACCGGGCTGGCCACGACGATGTCGGGATGGAGCGCCGTCATCACGCGCAGCGCATCGTCCACGCTCTCGCTGACGGTGACCCCGAAGCGCAGCTTGGCGAGGACGGCCTCGGAACCTCCGACGAGTGTTGGATCGCTGCCGATGAGGAGGACGAGGGGCGCGAAACCAGCGGCGTCTTCCGCGCGCCTGCCCCCTCGGGGCCGCCGGCGGCGTTCTGGTGCACGGGGCGCATCCCGCCCAGCACCCAGGCGCGTAAACGGTACCACGTTCGACATGCCCAGATACTATCCTGCGGAGGCGGCGATGTGGGGTTTCGTTTTAGCGGGCGCCGAACGCCTGAACGCTACTTGCGAATCAGCGGCATCGTCCGCATCTCCCCGGACTGGATGTCGAGCGCCGCCGTGCCTCGCGCGGGGCCGGGGGTGAAGTCCTCTTCGAGGGCGAACACCTTCCCGATTTCCACCTGGCAGCGACCGAGCGACGGTTTGGTCGGGAGACACACGACTCCCAACTCGGTGGCCGAGCGCGATCGGGGAATGGCAATGCGTACCCAGCCGGCGCGGTCCACGGTCAGTTCCTTCAGCCCGCGATCGGACGAGCGCCAGATGCCGTCCTCGCTGCGGGCCACGGCCGCCACGGCGCCGTCGGTCAGCGTCAATCGCGCATCGACGAACAGGTATTCCCGGATATCGCCGACGACCGCGGCCTTGCGTTCTTCGCGCAGCTCGTCGGCCATCCGGCGATAGATCCAGGGCTGGCGATCCATCACCGACTCGCGCGTGGCCGACTCCAGATCGATCAGGGTCGGGACCATCGCGACGCGGACGGCCGTTCGGCCGCGATCGAGGAAGACGTTGTTCAATGTGGCGACGACGAGAGGCGGATGCGCCGCGTCGCGCGTACCGGTGTAGTCGGGCGTGTGATGATCGGGGCCCTGATAGCGGGAGGCGACCACCTGGCCGTCACGCCAGTCCTCCTCGTAGGCCATCTCGATGTCGGTGGTGCGGCCCCAGCGCGCGAGCAGCGCAGCGGTTGCCGTTCCGCCGTCCTCGTTCGAGAAAATGATGCTGTAGCGAAGCACCCCCGTGCCGTTGAGGCGCAGATCTTCCGCATACATCATCAGCGGCAGGTCGGTGGCGGAGCCGATGGTGTCCGAGCGCAGCCAGAGCACGGGTGCGTGCCTGATAATCACGGAATCCGGCGCGGCGAAGGCCGATAGCGTCGGCGGCGCCGCGGTTGCGGGCCATGGCCAGAATGGGGACGGTTGCACGGCGACCGTGTGCCGCCCCGCCGACAGCCCGTTCAGCAGCGCGCCGTAGGGCGGATGCCGGATCTTGCCGAAGACCAGCACGGTCGTCCGGACTTCCCCGTCGACCAGGATGTCGAGCCCCGCCGCGGTCGGCAGTTGGGGGTCGTCCACGGTCAACTGAAGCACGGCGTCGCCGGCTGCCGGCATCACGAGCGCGACGGAGGCGAGCGGCGGGGCCGCGGCAGACACACCGATGAAGGCGAGCAGAAGAGGGAGCACCATCAACACATCCTACCGGCAGGTGCCCATGCTGCGCCAGAGAGCAGCGTGTCGTCCACCATTCCTTCGTGGCGTCCGGCTTTAGCCGGACGATGGGACCTTCGTGGCGTCCGGCTTTAGCCGGACGATGGGACTGTGAACGACTGCTATTCTTCCGCCATGAACGGATAGGTGAAGTCGCGCGGCGGCGCAAACGTTTCCTTGATCGTGCGCGCGCTGACCCAGCGGACCAGATTCAGCTTCGACCCGGCCTTGTCAT
>JBDTSX010000430.1:0-5102 GCA_039930925.1 Acidobacteriota bacterium
GGGGCTGGTCGTCGACGGCGCGCGGATGCGCGGCAATCTCGAACTCACGCACGGCCTGGTGATGGCCGAGGCGATCACGATGCGGTTGGCGCCGCACTTCGGGAAGGGCGAGGCTCACGCGCGGGTCGAGGCGGCGTCGCGCCGCGCGATTGCGGAGGGGGCGTCCCTGGCGGACGTGCTCGCCCAGGATCCGGCAGTCACGGTCGTCCTCGATCGCGCCGAGATCGACGCGACCCTGCGTCCCGAGAGCTATCTCGGCGCCGCGGTGGCCTTCGTGACCAGCGTCCTCGAGGCGCGCGACGCAGACGAGGCCGCTCCTGAGTGAGTCGGTCCGGCCGAGGATCACGATCATGGATGAGCGCGAGCGACACACCGCCGGTCTCGAGATGCGACGCCGCGTGCTCGGTCAGGCGCACGTGGACAAGGCGATCGCACGCACGACGGAGCTGACGGCTGATTTCCAGGAGCTGCTGACGCGCTACGCGTGGGGCGAAATCTGGACGCGCCCCGGACTCGACGTGCGAGCCCGGCGGCTGATCGTGCTCGGCACGCTGATCGCGCTGGGCCGATGGGAGGAGCTCGCCCTGCACGCGCGCGCCGCAATCGTCGAAGGAGGATTCTCGGCCGCCGACCTGAAAGAGATCGCGCTGCAGCAGGCGATCTACTGCGGCGTGCCGGCGGCGAACAAGGCCTTCGAGATCCTCAGCGAGGTGATCGCCGAATCAGAGAAGTGACAGACGTCAGATTTGAACCCGAACCCGAACCTGAACCTGAACGTGAACTTAAAACGAGACCTAAAACCCCAAAACCTAAAACCCTAAAACCCTAAAACCCGTAGCACTCACTTCCCTTCGTTCTTAACAAACGCCCACACCGTGTCGCCGCCGGCGACAACGACGTACTGCTGCCCGTCCAACTCGTAGGTGATCGGGCCGTTGCTGACGCCGCCGGTGAGACGCGAGTGCCACAGGGGCTGGCCGGTGGTCGCGTTGAGCGCCACGAGCGCATTGCCTGGACCGCCTGCGAAGAGGAGATTGCCTGCGGTACTGAGCAGGCCTGAACGCGCTCCCGCCCCTTCCCACACGTGCGTCCAGCGAATCTTCCCGGTCTTGTAATCGATCGCCTGGATCATCGCTTCGGAGTAGCCGCCGCGGTCAGTCCCGCCCCATCCCTGGGGATTGTCGCTCGCGTCGTAGATGTAGTAGACGCTGAAGGCGCGGCTGCCGCTGACGTAGAACAGGCCGGTCGCCGGGCTGAAACTGGGCGACTGCCAGTTGGTGGCGCCCCCCTGATTCGGCGAGACCAGTGCGCCGTCGACCTGCGGCATTTTCGCCGGGTTCGGGACCGGCTGTCCCTTCTCGTCGTAGCCGAGCGACCAGTTCGTCTTGACGTATTCACTGGAGACGATCGCCTTCCCGTTGGTCCGATCGAGCAGGAAGAAGTGCCCGTTCCGCGCCGCCTGGGCAATGAGCTTGCGCGGCTGGCCGTTGATCGTGCCGTCGATCAACACCGCGGTCTGGGTCGAGTCCCAGTCGTGCGTGTCGTGCGGCGAGGACTGGAAATACCAGACCATCTGTCCGGTGTCCGCATTGAGTGCGACGATCGAGCCGGTGAACAGGTTGGCCCCGGGGCGGTTCTTGTGCGCAATCACCGGTTGCGGATTGCCGGTGGTGACGTAGATCAGGTTCAGCTCGGGATCGTAGGTGACGGGCTGCCAGGTCATGCCGCCGCCATGCTTGGCCATGTCCTCGTTCGGCCACGACTCCATGCCGGGGTCCCCTTTCTTCTGCGGGACCACATACCACCGCCACTGCAGATCGCCCGTCACCGGGTCGTGCGCCTCGAGGTAGCCGGGGATATCGAGATCGTCGCCGCTGACGCCGGCGATGACGTGGTTCTTGACGATCACCGGCGCCGTCGACCCGTAGTAGAACTGGTTCAGGTCGGCGATCGGCTTGTGCCACCGTTCGGTGCCGTCCTTGAGGTTCAACGACACCAGGTTGTCGTCGGGGGTTTCGAAGTACAGCCACTCGCCGAGGATCGCGACGCCGCGGTTGGCGAGGTGGTTGCCACCTGAGGACTTCCACAGGTAATGCCAGATCTCCCGCCCCGATCGCGCGTCGACCGCCCACACATTGTCCGGCGTGGTCAGGTAGAGGACGCCGTTGACCTGGAGCGGCGTGCTCTTGATCGCCGGGGCGCCGCCGGTGCCGGTCGGCAGGCTCACGCGCGAGGCCCACGCCAGGCTGAGTCCGCTCACGTTCGAGGCATTGACTTTCGTGAGGGTGCTGAAACGCCGCCCTGAATAGTCGCCGTTGTAGGTCGGCCAGGAATCGGTGCCGGGGTTGACGAGCTTCGCCTGGTCCACGCCGCCCTGCGCGGCGAGCAAGGCAGCCGCAGTCAACGACGTGCACAGGAGAAAAACGAACCGTCTCATTTCAGCGTCTCCAGGTAGGCGACGAGATCGTGGATGTTCTTGTCGGTGATCGTGTCGAGCAAGGCCCGGTGCGGCACGAGCGGATCGCTCTTGTCGACTTTCAGCGCGGGGGTGCGCCGGAAGGTGCGATACGCGCCGGTGGTGTCGGTCAACGACACGACAAAATCATCCATGTAGACGAGCGCGCCGGTCACCGCCGGCCCGCCGGGCGGGGTCACCGTGAGCGTGACGCCGCTGCGCGAGGGCTGGGCGCCGCGTCCCCGCCCGCCGCGTCCGCCGCGCCCGCCGCCAGGAAACAGCATCCGCTGCTGGATGTCGACCGCCTCATAGCGCCCGCCGAGACCCGCCAGGTCGCCGGTCGGCGAATGGCACGTGCTGCACTTGCCGGCGCCGGTGAAATACTCGGCACCGGCCTTGGCATCCCCGGTGAGGACGTCCCCGACGGTGAACGACGCCGAGCCGCGCAGCGAGTCGTTCAACTGCTTGCGGAGGAAATGCGAGATGTCGGTGATCTCCGCGTCGGTCAGGCTGGACGCCGGCTTGCCGCTCTGCAACGGGTGACCGCGCTTGAGGAAGGGACCGATCTCGCTCCCATAGCGATCGTGCAGCATTACCAGCGACCGCAGCAGGTTCGGCGCGGTGTCGGTGCCGCGCGCCTGCGCGCCATGGCAGGTGATGCACTCGGCAATCCACACCGTCTTGCCGCGGTCCGCGGCGACGAAATCGATCAGCGGCTTGTCCGCCGGGCCGGCCGCACCCCCTCCGCCGCCACCCCCTCGGGTCGGCGCCGGCACACCCTGCGCGCCTCCCCCGGCGCCGCGTCCCCCGCGTCCGCCCGGAGGGGCGGGAGGCGTTCCCTGAGGGGCCTGCGCGGCCAGCGTGGCCGCCAGCACCACCCCTCCCAACAGCACTCCTGTGATCCGACTGTGCATGATTCCTTCTGTCGTCACGCGTTCCCGGTCCGGGATCGCGAGTGAGCCCGTTGTGGTCGCCCGCCTGGCCGGTACGGGTGCCCGCGACATTCGCCCCCGCTGGACCGCGGGCCGACCCCCGTACGCGTGAGCGCGGCCGCGGGGACGCCCATTTTGTGTACTCCCCGGCGACAGATTTTGTCAATCAATGTTGCGCCGTGCGAAACAGGAACGCCGGACGCCGGCTCGGCCGCAGGGACGCGACGGCGAAGTGGGGTCCGCGCCTGGCTCGCGCCGACTATGGTCGCCCAGAAACTGCGTGCCTGCTCGCCCTCCAATCCCTATACGGGAACTGTGTACCCAGGAGAGCCCGAATGCGTTAAAGCCACTTTACCGGTATAGGTTTCGATTTTTTCCACGTTTCCCTGTCAAAGGCCGATGCAAGGGAGGGGGAGCAGAGTATGATGTGCGCGCCGCTGACGCGGCGCCGAGGACCAGTCCGTTGCCCAACATTTACGAAGTCGCCAAACGTGCCGGGGTGTCCACGGCAACCGTGTCGAGGGTCCTGAGCCGGCCCGACGTGGTCTCGCCGGAGACCCGTCGCAAAGTCTTGCACGCCGTGAAGATCCTCGCCTACGCGCCAAACTCGGCCGCCAAGCACCTTCGCACGCTGAGGTCCGGCAAGCTGCTCGTCACCATTCCTGATCTCGGCAATCCGTTTTTCTCGCCGATCCTGCAGGGGATCGAAGAGACGGCGCAGAGCGAGGGGTATGCGGTGCTGCTCGGCGACATGCAGCACGACAAGTCGCGCGAGGATCACTACGGGCTGATGCTCCAGCGCCGCGAGGCGGACGGGCTCATCTTCTTCGGCAACAAGCTCCCCAGATCGGTCGCGGAACTGGTGGCCGCCGCCGCGCCGAAATGCGCGCCGGTCGTCTATGGCTGCGACTTCGAGCCCGGCCTCTGCACGTCGAGCGTGCACGTGGACAACGTCGCCGGCGGCGCCGACGCGGTCGATCATCTCTACGCGCTCGGCCACCGTCGCATCGGCATTGTCAGCGGACCGCCCGACAGCCCCTCGAGCCGCGATCGGCTGCTCGGGGCGACTGATCCGGAGCGCGCCGGACGGGCCAACGTCGAGTTCGTCGTGATGAAAGCGGACTTTTCAATCGAGTCCGCTTACGCTGCCGTGAACCACCTGCTCGGCCTGCGACGGCCTCCCACGGCGATCTTCTGCTTCAACGACGAAATGGCGATGGGAGCGCTGGAAGCGGCGTGGGGACGACGGCTGCGCGTGCCGGAGGATCTCTCGATCGTTGGATTTGACGACATCCGCTTCGCACGCCACATGAATCCGCCGCTGACGACCATCGCTCAACCGATGCGCGAGATCGGCATCGGCACCGTGCGGCTGCTCCTCGACATCCTCAGCGGCCGGACGATCGTCCCTGCCACGGTCACTCTGCCCCACCTGCTGATCGTCCGCGGCAGCACGGCGCCGCCCGCCGTCGAGGCCTCGCTGATGCAGCACGCCTCGACCGCCTGACGCGCGCGCTTCACTTGAGGGACGCGAGGTACGCCGTCAGATCGCGGAGGTTCTTGTCCGTGTATTGAGGCCGCAGTGTCAGGTGCGCCGCCGGCGGCTCGCGATCGGCCGCCTGCACGGCGCCCCCTGCCAGCCAGAGCGCTTCGAGCCTTTCCTGATTGGTGACCTTCGCTCCGATCCCTTCCAAATCGCCAGCCGGCGAGTGGCA
>JBDTSX010000431.1:0-5097 GCA_039930925.1 Acidobacteriota bacterium
GCCCGTTGAACTTGTGCGCCGACAGCGACAGCAGATCGACGCCGAGCGCGCGCACATCCACCGCGATCTTGCCGACCGACTGTACCGCGTCGGTGTGAAAGAGCGCACCGCGCGCGTGCGCGATCCGGGCCAACTCCGCAATCGGCTGGACGGTGCCGATCTCGTTGTTCGCGTGCATCACCGAGACGAGCGCCGTGTCGTCGGCGATCGCCGCCGAGAGGGCGGCGGGATCGACGATCCCGGTGCTGCCGACCGGCAGCAGCGTCGTGCGCCATCCACGCCGGGCCAGCGCTTTGATCGTGACCAGCACGGCCTCGTGTTCGATACTGCTCGCAATCAGGTGCCGGCGTCCGGTCGGCTCGAGCGCTTCGGCCACACCGCGCAGTGCGGCGTTGTCCGACTCGGTACCGCCGCTGGTGAAGACGATTTCGGAAGGCTCGGCCGCAATCAGGGCCGCGACGGCCGACCGGGCCTCGTCCAGAAGAGCCTTGGCACGCTGACCAAAATGGTGCACGCTGGACGCGTTGCCAAACTCGTCCGCCATGACTCGTGCCACGATCTGGACGACGGCGGGATCGACCGGCGTCGTGGCATTGTGATCGAAGTAGATGCGCATCTCGGATCTCTCATCATAACATTCGCGCTAAGTCGCAGCACTTTAAGGACTAGACATCCGTCCAACGGCTTTCGTATACTGGCCGAACCTGCTGCCCAGCCGCTCACGACAACGACACCCTGCGAGGCATACGGACAGGTGGAGAGTGCCTAATGTGGAAACGGGATGACGCGGCCAAGCCGACTGCACCGACGGGCTCGGCGCCCGCACCGGCTCAGCCCGGACATACGCCGCCGGCCGCGGAGACGGTTCCGACCCGTCCGGCAACCGCCGGCAACCCTCAGCGACAGGAGACGACTGCTGTGAATATTGGTAAATCCGTCGTCATAAAAGGCGAGCTCAACGGCAGCGAGGATCTCACGATCGAGGGTCAGGTCGAGGGGAAGATCGAGCTACGCCAGAACGTCCTTACGATTGGCGCCAACGGCCGCATCAAGGCGCAGGTGTTTGCCAAAGCGGTGATCATCCTCGGCGAAGTGACCGGCAACGTGACGGCGACCGAGAAAGTCGACATCCGCGATAACGGATCGGTCGACGGTGATATCGCCGCCCCGCGGGTCGCGATTGCCGAAGGGGCGCACTTTCGCGGCAGCATCGACATGCAGAAGGCCAATGCGAAGCCGGGCGACGCCAAGGCCGACGCCAAGCCGGGCCACACCGCGGCCGCTGTGGCGACGCCAGCGGCACCAACGGGCTCTCCCGTGACTGCCGGGGCCAACCGCTAGCGCCACCGTTCATTCGGACGATCGGGACCCGGCGCCAGCCGCGGTCCCGTCGTCCAATGAGCCCGGTCATCTGACCACCAGATTTAATGCTGTCCGATCTGCTCCGCTGGGGCGGGAAGCGCCCCGATCACAACGAGAAAACCGGGGAAGCCTCCGCCTCGCGGGGGGACGAGCCGCCGGTGCCCTCGAAGGCCTTCCCGAAGCTTCTCGCGGCCATCTCCCAACAGCCTGACGCGCCCGTCCTGATCGACCTCGGCCCCGTGATTGGCACCAACGTCGGCTTTTTCGGCGAGCGCCTGGGCTGCAAGCTGTTCATCGAAGATCTTTTCGCCGACTACGATCGCCACGCGCGCGCGGGCACGCTCGAGGCGCTGCCGGCGGCGATCACCACCCGCTTTCGCCACGCCGACGGCAGCGTCGACGGGGTGCTCTGCTGGGACTTCTTCGACTTCCTGGCCAAGCCGGCGGCGCTGTCGCTGGCCAAGCAGATCGTCCGCATGCTTCGTCCCGGCGGTGCGGTGATGGGCTTCTTCTGCACCTCCGCGTCGGAGCGGGCCGCCTTCACCAAGTACGAAGTGGTGGACGATCACTCGCTGCGACACCGGCCTCATGCCGGTTCGGGCGGCGCCAAGCACGTCCTGCCCAACCGCGACATCATCAAGATGTTCGACGGCCTGATCGTCTCCGACTCGTTCCTGCTGAAAAACAACACGCGGGAGTTCCTGCTCAGACGCCCGCGGTAGCCATGCGTCCGGTCATTGCGCTGCTGAGCGACTTCGGCACGCGCGATCACTACGCCGGGACGATGAAGGGGGTCATCCTCGGCATCTGCCCGGACGCCACGCTCGTGGACATCACCCACGACGTCACGCCGCACGACGTCCTCGAGGGCGCCCTCCAGCTCGCCGCCGCGTGGCGTTACTTTCCCGCCGGCACCATCTTCCTCGTGGTCGTCGATCCGGGCGTTGGCTCGACGCGCCGCGGCATGGCCGCCGAGGCCGGTGACTACCGTTTCGTCGCCCCGGACAACGGTGTGCTGACGGCGGTGCTCCAGGAGGTCCCCCCGAGGCGTGCCGTTGAACTGACCGAGCCTCAATACGCGCGGCCGCTGGTGAGCCGCACCTTCGAGGGCCGCGACCGTTTTGCGCCGGCAGCGGCGTGGCTCGCCACCGGCGTGCAGGTAGAGGCCCTCGGGCGCGCGATCACCGACTACCATCAGCTGGAGTTTCCGGCGGTTGAAACTGGCGGCGAGACCCTGCGCGGCGTCGTCATGCTCGTCGATCGGTTCGGCAATCTCGTCAGCAATATCGACCGCCGTACTTTTGACGCGTTCGCGCACGCACACCGCGTGACGGTCACCGCCGGCGGACAGGTCGTCGCGCGCATCGTCAATACCTACGCCGAGATGGGCCCGGGCGAAGTCTGTGCCCTCTTCGGCAGCAGCAATCATCTGGAATGCGCGACCAACGGCGGCAGCGCGTCGGCCTTGCTCTCGCTGGGCCGGGGCGCGGCGGTGGAAGTGATCCGAGTCTGAACCCGGATCCCGGAACCCGGGTCCCGGACCCCGCATCCCGGACCCCGCATCCCGGTTCCGCGCGTGAATTAGAATGCCTGGATAGCTTCTCGAGGACTCGATTCCCATGATTGATTTCGATCTCACCGACGATCAGGCGCTGCTCGAGCAGGCCGTGCGCGAGTGGGCCGCCCGCGAAGTGGCGCCGAAGATCCGCGAACTCGATCGGGAGCACCGCTTCGATCGAAACATCCTGCCGCAGATGGCTGCGATGGGGCTGCTCGGCTGCTCCGTGCCGCCCGAATATGGCGGCGCCGGCATGGACTACGTCAGCCTGGGGATCGTGAGCGAGGAGCTCGAGTACGTCGACACGTCGCTGCGCGTCATCATCTCCGTGCACGCCGGGCTGAACTGCCTCTCGCTGCTGACGTGGGGCACCGAGGATCAGAAGCAGCGCTACCTCGTGCCGCAGGCGCAGGGGCAGAAAATCGCCACCTACGGGCTGACCGAGCCAGCGGCGGGCAGCGACGTGCGCGGCATACAGACCGTCGCGATCAAGAAAGGCGATCGCTATGTCGTCACGGGCGAGAAGATGTGGATCTCACTCGCGGACGTGGCGGACAACTTCCTCGTGTTCGCCTGGACCGATCTCGAGAAAAAGAAGCAGCGCGACACTTCCGGCATCAGCGCGTTCATCATCGAACGCGGGTTCAAGGGTTTTGCGAGCGGCACGCTCAAGGAGAAGTGGGGCATCCTCGCGGGCAACACCGGCTTCTTCACGATGGAGGACGTGGAGGTGCCGGACGCGAACCTGGTCGGCCGCGAAGGGGAAGGGTTCAAGATTGCGATGTTCGCGCTGGACCAGGGACGCTACACGGTTGCGGCCGGCGCGACCGGGCTGATTCGGGCCTGCCGGGATGCAAGCGCCGCGTATGCCAAGGAGCGGCGGGCGTTCGGGGTCCCGATCGGCGAGCACCAGCTCGTGAAGGAAATGATCGCCCAGATGGAGTCGGACTACCAGACCTCCCGCCTGCTGTGGCAGCGCGCCGGTTTTCTGAAGAATCGCGGCCGACGGAACACCCGTGAGACCGGGCTCGCGAAATGGTTCGCGACCGTCGCCTCGGAGCGCGCCGCCGGCGACGCGGTGCAGGTGCATGGCGCGAACGGCTACTCCGACGAGTATCCGGTCGGACGCTTCTACCGCAATTGCAAGGGGGCGGTGATCTACGAGGGCACCCGCGAGATCCACAAGATCATGCAGGCCGACTACGTGCTCGGATTTCGTGAGGACCGTCCGACCCGGTGCCAGCTGCCGCCCCACGAACAATGACGCCGTGACCTGGCGCAGGAACCTGTTCGCCGTCACCGCGGCCAGCTTCATCGGCTTCACCGGCTTCACCCTCGTGATGCCGTTTCTCCCCCTGTATTTCCAACAGCTCGGGGTCCACGATGTCGGCGAGATTGCGATGTGGTCCGGGCTGAGCCTCGGCGTGACTCCGGCGCTCACCGCGATGCTCTCGCCGCTCTGGGGCCGGCTGGCCGATCGCTACGGGCGGAAGATCATGGTCGAGCGATCGCTGGTCAGCTTCGTCTTCCTGATGACCGCCCTGGCGTACGTGCGGCACCCGTGGCAGATTTTCGCGCTTCGCGTCGTGCAGGGGTTCTTCGCCGGGTATGGCGGGCTGGCGCTCGCGATGGCGGCGGACTCGGCCCCCCCCGGTCAGATGGCGTACGCGATCGGGTTCGTGCAGACCTCGCAGCGTCTCGGTCCCGCGATTGGTCCGATCGTCGGCGGCGTGGTCGCGCAACTGGTCGGGCTGCGGCGGGCCTTCATGGTGACGGCCGGGTTCTACCTGGTCGCGCTGGTGATCGTGTTCTTCATGTACGACGAGCGTCAGGCGCCGCACGTCGAGCCGCGGGCGTCGGCCGGACGGGTGACATTTCGCAACGTCCTCGCGTTCGAGAATTTCCTGCTGCTGATGGTGGTGATCTTCGCGCTGCAGTTCGCCGATCGCAGCTTTGGCCCGGTGCTGCCGCTCTTCGTGGCCGGGCTCGGGGTTCCGGAAGACCGCGTGCCGATCGTCGCCGGCGTGCTGTTTTCGATCGCCGCCGCGACGGGGGCCCTGGGTCACCACGTCTGCGGCAGCCTGTTGCGTCGCACGACGCCCCGGCGGATCATCGCGTTCAGCGCCGCCGCCGCCGCGGCGGGCGCGCTGGTCTACGCGCTGGCCGGCAATGCGTGG
>JBDTSX010000432.1:0-5085 GCA_039930925.1 Acidobacteriota bacterium
GATCGGGCGCGAGCAGCACGATGGCGCCGGAGGCATCCGGCACGCCGAGTGTGAGCACCTGCGATACGAACGGACCGATCTGGCGCGGCGGGAAATTGATCACCGCCACCACGAGGCGCCCTTCAAGCTCCTCGCGGCGGTAGCGCACGGTCAGCTGGGCTGACGAGGTGCGCTGGCCGATCTCCGGGCCGAAGTCGAGCAGAAGCCGGTAGGCCGGCTTGCGCGCTTCAGGAAAAGGATCGGCGCGGAGAACCCGGCCGACCCGGATGTCCACCTGGTCGAAATCCGCCAGGCTGATTGCGCTCCCTCCAGGCTCGGTTGGCATGGAGGCGCTCTTCCTGCATCTGCCTCCGGGCGAGGCAAGCGCGCGGCATCGGCATGGCGTCCACGTCGTCCGATGCCACCGTTTGCCGCCGGGGTGGAAATTGGATCGTCAGCGGCTGGAGCATTTCCTGCAGGTGCTGCCGCGACGCGTTCAACACGTCATGGAATTCCGTGCCCGAGCTGGCACGCCGACGATGTGGCCGGCCGGCTCGAACGATACGGCGTCGCGCGGTGTCTCCACGATATGCACGGGGCGGTTGAAGACCTGACCGGAGCGGCTGCCGGTTCGAAGTCAGACGCTTGTTTTCGGAGGCGGGGCGCGACAGCCCGGTGATGAGCTCAGGAGGACACAGATGAATGCCCGGCAGAAGTTTCTGCTCGGCGCCGCGGCGGGCGCGGCGGCAATGTTGGTCGGCTCGCGCGCGGTGCGCCGGCGTCACGCCATCGACTTTGCCGGCCGGGTCGTGGTCATCACCGGCGGGTCGCGCGGCCTGGGGCTGGTGATTGCGCGGCAGCTTGCCTCCGAGGGAGCCCGGCTGTGCTTGCTGGCGCGCGACGAGGCGGAGTTGGAGCGGGCGCGCGAGCACTTCACGGACGCGACCGAAGTGATGGCGCTGCGCTGCGACGTGCGGCGCCGTGCCGACGTCCGCTTCGCAGTGGACACGATCCTGGATCGGTGGCGCGCGATCGATGTCCTGATCAACAACGCCGGCGTGATCCAGGTCGGACCGCTCGAGCACATGACCACGGAGGACTTCGAGAACGCGATGGCCACGCATTTCTGGGGCCCGCTGCACTTGATGTTCGAGGTGGTGCCGACGATGAGGCGGCGCGGCTTCGGGCGGATCGTGAATATCGCGTCGATCGGCGGCCGGATTGCCGTGCCGCATCTCGCACCCTACAGCGCCAGCAAGCATGCGCTCGTCGGCCTGTCGGACGCGGTGCGCGCCGAGCTCGATCAATACGGGATTCGCGTGACCACCGTGACCCCCGGCCTGATGCGCACCGGCAGCGCGGTCAACGCGGACATGAAGGGGCATCACGAGAGGGAGTACGCCTGGTTCGCGATCGCGGATTCGCTGCCGGGGCTGTCGACCGCTGCCGAAACCGCCGGCGCGCGAATCGTGGACGCCTGCCGCTATGGGGATCCCGAGCTGACGCTGACGCTGCCCGCCAGGATCGCGATGATCGCGAACAACGTGGCGCCCCGGGCGGTGGCCAAGGCGATGATGATCGCCAACCGGTTCCTGCCGCCCGCCAACGGCGACAGTGGAGATCAGCACCGCCGCGGCGGCGACAGCACGTCGCGGTGGGCGCCGTCGCTCGCCACCGTGCTGACCGACCGGGCCGCTGCGATGAACAACGAGATCTGACAGCGGCGGCAGGAATCGACGCTCAGATCCGACGACCCTGCGCAGGCCGAGGCGTCAGAGATCCGGCTGTGCGTCGGACCCGACCTCGCCGATCTCGACGAGCCGCTTGAACTGCCCCAGATCCTCGCGAATCTCCGTCGCGGGATCAGCGCCCATCATCCGCGCGAGTGCCGCACCGACCTTCCCGCCCGGCAGGTTGTACTGGAGCCGGACCCGCACGCGAGTACCGCGCCCGGCCCCGGCATCCTCGAAATGCACCGAGCCGGCGCTGACGACATCGGACCCGTCAATCGAGCGCCATCCGATCAGCTTGTTGGGCACTTCATTGATGATCTCCGCGGTCCACTCGACCACTTTGCCGGCCGGGCCGATGGCCCGCCAGCGCGAGAGCGTGTCGGTGAGACGGTCAACCGACTCGAGATGGCGCATGAACCGCGGAAGATTTTCGAGGTTGCGCCAGAAGCGATAGAGCAGTTCCACCGGCTGCTCGATGGTGACGATTTCCTCCACGTGGATGCCGGCGTGCCCGCCCAGGACCCGACGGGTGTCCTGTCCGGTTCCGGCGGTGTTGACGCCGAGCAGTTCGTAGGTGTCGCAGTGCCCCGACAGGCCGCGACGAAGCAGGAGAGCCCCCAGCCCGGCCAGCAGAAATCCGCTGCCGCGCCGTCGCCACAGTCCGTACGCGGCAAAGCCCACGCCGGCGGCGACCGACCCCCAGCGCTCGTACTCGCTGATGTTGCGGCCGGTGCGGACGTACGCGTCGCGCAGGTCGCCGGGATAGACGGTCTCGGTGTCGATCATCGTGCCTCTCCTCCGTCGCGCATTCGGGCCGGCGCCCGGGCTCACGCCCCCGGCGTGGCCTTGGGGCGGGTGCCCTCGGTCGGCGTCCACGACGGTGAATCGCTCGCCGGGAACGACTCCTCGGAGGCGTCCGAGACGATGTCCTTCGGGCGCCAGCCGCGCTCCTTCAATCGCTGATCGACGAATCCTCTGGCGACTCCGAGATCGCGGCGTCCCATGGCGGCGCGCACCGTGAGCACCGCACCGAGCGTGGCAACCAGTCCGCCGCCGAAACCGCCGCGCCGCGCACCGACGATCGTCAAGGCGGAGCCAAAGGCGGCGGCGACCCAGCGGTCCTGATCGAGCGCGGACAGCTGGGCCGACAGGCTTGGCTTGTCCCACACGCTCTTTTCAGAGCGCGCCAGCATCAAATTCATGGTTCCGTCTGACATTCAAGATCCTTTCGAAGTCGGGCGCAGCGTTGCTGCCCGAGGTTGCACAAGGCATGCCCGGCGCTCATTACAATGACGCATGTTCCGAATTGCCGCCAGCGCCATCCCCGTCTGCGCCGTCTTGGCCGCAACGCTGTCGCAAACTCAGCCGCCGGCGTCCTTCGATGTCCTGATTCGAAACGGCCGCGTCATGGACGGCTCCGGCAACCCCTGGCTGCGCGCGGATGTCGGCATCCGCGGCGACCGCATCGTCTATGTCGGGCGAGCGCCAGCCGCGCAGGCTGGGACGATCATCGATGCGGCTGATCGGCTGGTCACGCCCGGCTTCATCGATGTCCACTCCCATGCGGCCGAGGGTCTGGTGCGTCCGGAATTACGTCAGGGACAACCGCTCCTGGCCCAGGGTGTGACGACGATCGTGGCGAATCCGGATGGCGGCGGCAGCGTCGATCTGGCGCGTCAGCGGGGGAGACTCGAGCACGACGGGCTGGGACCCAACGTCGCGCTCCTGATCGGGCATGGCAGCGTGCGCCGCGCGGTGATGGGAGAGGCCAATCGTGCGCCGACCGCAGGCGAGCTGGATCGCATGCGCGCGCTGGTGAAAGAGGGAATGGACCAGGGCGCCTTTGGCCTGTCGAGCGGGCTTTTTTACACACCCGGCAGCTATGCGCGGACCGACGAGGTCGTGGCCCTGGCCGCGGTTGCCGCGCAATACGGAGGGGTCTATACGAGCCACATCCGCGATGAAGGGGACTACAACATTGGCGTCGAGGCCGCGGTCGCCGAAGTGATCCGTGTCGCCGAAGAGGCTCAGCTGATCGGCATTGTCACGCACATGAAGGCGCTCGGTCCCGACAACTGGGGGCGAGCCGGCGCGCTGACCGCGATGATTGACGCGGCGCGCAGCCGGGGCGTCCAGGTGTTCGCCGATCAGTATGCCTACGACGCGTCCTCCACCTCGCTCCGGGCGGCGCTGCTTCCTGGCGGCGTGCCGGTGCCGGTGCAGGGCGACGCGGCGATGCGCGCCGAAGTCGAGCCGGGGGTGCGCGAGAACCTGCGCCGGCGCGGCGGTGCCGCCTCGATCGCGATCGCGTTCTACCGGCCCAATCCCGCACTCGAGGGAAAGACCCTCGCCGAGATTGCCGAGGCTCGCGGCGTGCCAGCCGAGCGTGCGGCACTGGATCTGATGGCGGCCGGGAACGCCTCGATTGTGTCGTTCAACATGGCCGAGCGCGACATCGAGCAGATCATGCGGCAGCCGTATACGATGACGTCGAGTGACGGCGGACTGGTCCTGCCGAGTGAAGGACGGCCGCACCCGCGCGACTACGGCGCGTTCGCCCGCAAGCTCTCGGTATACGTGCGGGAGCGAAAGACGATCCCGCTGGAGTCGGCGATCCGCTCGATGACCAGCCTGCCCGCCGCGGTCTTCGGGCTGCGGGATCGCGGCGTGATCCGCGAGGGGGCGATCGCCGACATCGCGATCTTCGATCCGGCGGCCGTACGGGATCGCGCGACCTACACCGCGCCGCATCAGCTCGCCGAAGGGATGACGTCGGTGCTGGTCAACGGCGTCGTCGTGATCGCCGACGGCGCGTTCACCGCGGCGCTTCCCGGAAAAGTGTTGCGCCGATAGTGTCCGGCTTCAGCCGGACCCATCAACGGCCCGGCTCAGAACAGCTGTTGCTGGGATTCCCCGTACCGTTGCAAGTACGCTTTCATCTTCAGCTTGCGCTTCGCGCTTGCCGACGTCATGCACCGCACCGTGCCGAACACCGACCGTTCAGGCCACGGACGATCGTAGCGGCCGAGTATCCACGCATAGCCGGCGTAGCTGATCGGGTCGCGGCCGTCGAGCGAGTAGCGGTTCATGAGCTGTTCCATGTGGGTCAGCGCTGTCGACGGCTCGGCGCTCCACTCCAGAATCTTTTTTCCCCAGAGCATCCGCAGATACCCGTGGAACCAGCCGTCGGCCTTGAGCTGACGCTGTGCGGCGTTCCACGCGTCATCGCCGGTCGCGGCCGCGTCGAGCGTCTCGAGGCTGTAGAGATGTGGCCGGGGATCGCCGCGATGGTGTTCGAGCGTCGCCCGCGCCCAGGCGGGGAGTGTCGCGTAGGTGTCGTTGTAAATAAAGCCCACGGCCGTGAAGTTGCCTT
>JBDTSX010000433.1:0-5045 GCA_039930925.1 Acidobacteriota bacterium
CGTACTTCGCGACCATCGCGACGCCGTTGTGGTCGCTCGTCGCCGACTTCCAGCCGAGGAGCTTCCGGACGTTCTCCGCCGATCCACAGAACCACGCCTCGGCGAGGCCGAGCGCCACGACGCGCGGGTCGTGGCCGACGCTCGCGGTCAGGTGCGACTGGACGAGACCGGTCGCCCACCCGTTCATGGGTTGGGTCGGATCGGTGCAGTTGGTGGTGTCTGAGAAGTGCGAGGCGTGTCCGGGCATCGCGGGCTCGCCCTTGCCGGACTGGATGTTGAACCACGCGACCTTGAAGGTCGGTGCGCTCTGCGCGGCCGCCGCGGTCGGGGCCGCGAGCGCCGCCGCGGATGCGGCGACAAGAACAAGTGCGCGAACGCGCGAAATCATCAGCGTTGCCATTTGGACTGCCTCTGGCCGTCGCGCGCCTGGCCTCTTACTCGGCCGCGCGAGAACCGTGGTTAATGAAAAAAATGCTGCGGAAGAACTGCCGCACCTGACAGGTTCACTGCGGGCAACGGCGGTGCCACACCCCATCCGGCAAAAGCTTCAAAATTGATAGGATTTGACGTATGAAATCAGGGGCGGCGCGCGAGATCCGACCGGGGATCACGGATCCGGTCGCGGCCGGCGCGGCCGATTGCGCGCAGACTCACACCCCGCGATCCGATGCCACCGCGTGGGGGCACACTTCCGGTGGGTGATCTCCGGGACCGTACTAGCGATGGGGCCAACCGCCCGCCGCTGCGACCCGCGCGGCCACTCCGTCGTCGAGCGTGCATTTCAGCGCGAACCGGACTGTCGAGTCGACGGCGTGGCAGCGCCATTGCAATTGGCTCGGCGCCATGCGTCCTGCGTCGGCGGCGGTGACGGCGGAACTCGATCCTCCTGCGGGGCTGAGGGTGCTCGCCCTTCTCGAGGCCACACACGTGACGGGCATCGTCCGCAACGTTTTCGAATACGCGCGAATGGCGCGGCACGGGATCGGCGGCGTGCCTGTCGCCGTCCGGATCGCGTTGATCCGCCGGGGAGACGAGGGCCGGTGGCGTGAAGACGCCGTCCTGGAGACGGCGGCCGCGCTGCAGATCCCGGTGGAGGTGATCGTCGAGCGGCACCGGTACGACCAGCAGGTGGTCGGCCGATTGCGGGCGCTCATCGACCACCGATCTCCGCACATCATCGAGACGCACCACGTGAAGTCCCACTGCCTGCTGGCGCTGAGCGGGGCGTGGCGCGATCACTGCTGGGTGGGGTTTCATCACGGCTACACCCAGACCGACCTCAAGGTCCGCGCCTACAACCATGTCGATCGCTGGTCCCTGCGGCGCGCCGCGCACGTCGTCACGACGAACCAGCCGTTCGTGCACATGCTGGCCGCGCAGGGGGTGGCGCGGGCGCGGATCAGCGTGCTGCACAACGGCGTACGGGAGCCGGCAATCCGAGAGGGGGCGATTGCGCTGACGCGCCGAGCGCTGGGGGTGTCTGGCGCGGAGCGCGTCGTGCTCGCCGTCGGCCGCCTGTCGAGGGAGAAGGGACACGCGTACTTGATTCGCGCCGCCGCCCTCTGGCGTGCGGATGCGTGTCTGGTGATCGTGGGCGAGGGTCCAGAGCGGCGGGATCTCGAGCAGCTCGCCCGGTCGCTCGGGCTTGGCCGCCCGGTCATCTTCACCGGGGCGAGCGGTGATGTGGCGCCGTTCTACGGGCTGGCGGACGTGCTCGTCCTGCCGTCACTCAGCGAAGGCTCTCCAAACGTGCTGCTCGAGGCCATGGCCTGCGGGCTGCCGATCGTCGCGACCACGGTGGGCGGCGTTCCTGAGATCGCGGAGCACGGCGTGACCGCCGTCCTCGGACCGGCGTGCAAGGCCGCGTTCCTCGCGAGCGGCGTCGATCGATTGCTGAGTGATCGGGAACTTGCGGCGCGCCTCGGGGCCGCGGCGCGGCGACTGGTACTCAGCCGCTACACGCACGAACGGCGGGCGGAGACACTCAGCCGCTTGTACCTCGCGATTGCCGGGACTGGCGTCTACCCCGGTCGCCGCACGGCCTTGAAGACCGGGTGAGCCGTCTGGCTCAACCTTGGTGCGGCAGGACCACGACCGCTCCGGCTTTGCTCCCGTCAGCGGGCGACCAGACCGATCCGCCATGCGAGTCGAGCACCCGGCGTCCCACGGCGAGGCTCAGGCCGCAGCCGCCCCTCCATTCATCGAACACCGCCAGCGTCTCGGGCGCCGACGCCTGAAGCGCCTCGATGTGATCGCCGTCGCCAATCGCAATCCATGAGGCCGGGCGCCCCAGATAGTTGTCGGCCCGTTCGCGGACCAGCAGCCGGGTGCTCGTCACCAACTCGCGCCGAAGCGCGTAGAAGATCGACGTGAGCGTCGTCTTCAGCCGCGTCGCATCCCCCTCGATGATCGCGGGGCCTTCGCCGGTCGCGAGCTCCACGTCCATTTCGCGGTCGGTCATCTCGGGCAGGGCGGCGATCGCCTCCGCGAGCAGCGGGCGCAGATCGAGCGGCTTGCGATTCACGGTGGCGGTTCCGGCCTCGAGGTTGGCCAGATCGCTCATCTCCGCAACCAGGGCGGACAGTCGCGCGCAGGATTTTTCCGTTTCGAGAAGCATGCGGCGCTGCTGCTCGGTCACCGCGCCGGCCCGGTCACCGAGCAGCATGCGCACGTACCCGGCCGCGACGCTGATCGGAGTGCGGAACTCGTGTACCGAAAGGGCCAGAAGCCGTGGCAACGTGCTCTCTGTCGCCGCATTGGTCATGCAACATTCTATTCTCGTCACGCTCACGGTGACGTGCGGTTTGCGCGTCGAGGCGGTGTTCTCGCGCGGGGATGAGCACTTCGGACGAGCTTGCGGGCGGCCTCCGCGGACCCGGTGCGCGTGATGCCATCGTTTCGCCACATTTGCGCTCCTCGCTCAAACACTGGATGTGGTGCACCTTGTGGCGGCATGTGTGCAGACGTCGGATCGAGATTCCGTCTGCGGCTGCACCGCGTCGTGCGGGTTGCGGCATGACACACTGGAGCACGACATGCTGATCAGGACACGCGGGGAAATTCCGTCGTCGGAGATTACTGACGAGCAGAGCTATCTCCGCCGGCGCGAGTTCATCCGGCTCGCCGGTGCCGGGGCCCTGGCGGCTGCGGCTGGTCCCTGGATCGGCGCGTGTTCGAAGGGGCCGGTCGTGGAGGCCGCGCGGGTCGCCGGGGAGGGACTGTTCGGCGCGTCGCAGGCTCCGCTCTCCAATTACACACCCCGTGCCGTCGCCACCGACGAGACGCAGAACACCTTCGAGGAGATTACCGGTTACAACAACTTCTACGAGTTCGGCACCGGCAAAGGCGATCCGCAGCGCTACGCCGGCAGTTTGCGCACCAGCCCGTGGACCGTCAAGATCGACGGTTTCTGCGACAAGCCCGCTGACTATCGGCTCGAGGATCTGATCAAGCCGATCGCGCTCGAGGAGCGCATCTACCGTCTCCGCTGCGTCGAGCAGTGGTCGATGGTGATCCCGTGGATTGGCGTGCCGCTGGCGGAAGTGATCAAACGCGCCGGCCCGACGTCGAAGGCCAGCTTCGTCGAGTTCACCACGGTGCTGCGCCCGAAGGAAATGCCCGGCCAGCAGACGCCGACCCTCGACTGGCCGTACACGGAGGGTCTCCGGATGGACGAGGCGATGCATCCGCTGACGCTGCTCGCGGTCGGCCTCTATGGCAAGACGCTGATGAATCAGAACGGCGCGCCGATTCGGCTGGTGGTGCCGTGGAAGTACGGGTTCAAGAGCATCAAGTCGATCGTGCGCATCCGGTTCGTGGATAAGCAGCCGAGGACCGCCTGGAACCTCTCCAACCCGGATGAGTACGGCTTCTACTCGAACGTGAATCCTGACGTCGATCACCCGCGCTGGACCCAGTCGCGCGAACGCCGCATCGGCACGTTCTTTCGGCGCGCGACGGTGATGTTCAACGGTTATGGCGCCGAGGTTGCCTCGATGTACCAGGGCATGGATCTGCGGAAGTACTACTAGCCCTTTCCGAAAGCCCTGGCCTGCAGCTCGCGGCGCGCCGCCGAACGACCGCCCTCAGCACAGCGACGATGATCAAGTTTGCCAAGCCGGTCGCATTTCTCCTGTGTCTGGCGCCCGCGCTCTGGCTCCTGACCCGCGCCCTCACCGGCCGGCTCGGCATCAACCCGGTGGAAGACATCACGCTGACGACCGGCACCTGGGCGCTGCGGTTCCTGGTGATCACCCTGGCGGTCACGCCGGTGCGGCGTCTGACCGGCTGGAACCGCGTAATCCAGTACCGCCGCATGCTCGGGTTGTTTGCCTTCTTCTACGCGACGCTCCACTTCCTGACCTATCTCGTGCTCGATCAGTACTTCGCCGTCGACCTGATCCTGAAAGATGTCGTCAAACGCCGGTACATCACCGCGGGTGCGGTCGCGTTCGTGTCGATGATCCCGTTGGCGATCACCTCGACGAAGGGATGGATTCGAAGGCTGGGGCGGAGATGGACGGTGCTGCACCGACTGATCTATGTGAGTGGTCTCGCGGCGGCGGTGCACTATCTCTGGAAGGTGAAGGTGATGATCGGGCCACCGGTGTACTATGCGCTCGCCATCGCACTGCTGCTCGGGTTCCGAGTTTTCTGGCAGATGCGATCCGCTAAGCCCGTGCGGACGCAGCGAGTTAGCGCCTGAAAGAGAGGTAGGGGAGCGGTTCGGACGCCCATTTCCCCACGGTATTGCCCATTCACCCCCTGACCCGCCCGTTTGCCTGATTTGGCTCCATCGAGACCGGCCCAGCCGCTATGCTGTGCGTCGGATTCGTACAGTCGGGCGCTGGAGCGTTTTCCGGCCGGCACCCGTTCCGTGCGGACATAAGCGGAGGCATATGCACAAGCCGATTAAGTACGTCGAGAAGGGGTTGACCGTCGCCGCCAAGGGCGCGTGGGTGGTCTTCGATGCGATCAACAGCGTCAAGCGCGCGCAGCCCTTTACTCCCAAGTGGTCCGACAAGCCAATTCTGAAGTCCTGGCAG
>JBDTSX010000434.1:0-5034 GCA_039930925.1 Acidobacteriota bacterium
CGGTACCACGCGGTTGAAGAAATCCCCGGGGAACGTGTTGACGTCGAGCACCGCACCCGAGACGCCGTCCCAGTTGATCTCCCTCCGGCCGGTGGCCTGCTCACCCGCCGTCTTGTTGGCCGAGTCGCCCAGGCTTGCGCGGAACTGGGTCAGCACCTGGGCCAGGTCTCCCGAGGCGCTGAAAACCCGCGGTTCGGCCCGCACCCCCATCGCGGCATGCATCGTGGTGTCCCCGTAACCGGTTGGGTTGGAGGTGCGGTCATATCCGCACCCTGATACCACCAGCCCGAGAACCGTGACTCCTGTGGCGATGAGGCCCCGCAAAATCCCAGTCATGATACCCTCCCGATTGAAATGAACCTGCAAGTCAGGCGACTCGCGCCTGGACGTCGAGATATTCGCCCGCCACCATGGTGCCGCCGTCAGTGGCGAGGTTGTTCTCCTGAAAGAGCCGGGTGAGTTCCTCCCGGAGCCGGGCACTCGGGGTCAGCGGGCGGCCGGCCGCCTCCGCCTGAGGGCGCTCGCCGTGGCGGGCGTGCGCGTGATCGCCGCCGCCGGCTGCCGTCAGGACATGCACAACCAGCCAAAGTACCGCGGGCTGCGGCCGAGCGCGTTCTTCGCGGACGGATCGAGCGCGCGGCCGCTGGTCGAGGGCACGGTTGCACGGGGGACGCTCCAGGACGACGAAGGGTTTTTCACCGGGAAGATCGACAAGGTGGACGTGAAAGAGCTGCCGTTCGCGGTTGACGAGCAGGTGCTCAATCGCGGCCAGGAACGCTTCAACATCTACTGCACCCCCTGCCACGATCGGACCGGCAGCGGGAACGGCATGGTGGTGCAGCGCGGATACCGGCGGCCGCCGTCGTTCCATATCGACCGGCTGCGCCAGGCCGATCCGGGGCATTTCTTCGACGTGATGACCAACGGGTTCGGCGCGATGCCGGACTACAAGGTGCAGATTGCGCCGCGGGACCGCTGGGCGATCGTCGCCTACATCCGCGCGCTGCAGCTGAGCGAGCACGCGGCGGCATCCGACGTACCGGGCGGCAATCCGGCCGCGGTGCCGGAGCCGGCGGGCGCCGAGCGCGCCCCCGAGAAGCATTGATGGAGACACACGCTGTGACGACCGACGTTCCGGCCCTCGCGCGGCTGCAGAAGGGCGGGCTCGTCCTGGGATTCTGGGGCCTGGTCCTCGGCGCGGTGGGCGCGTTCACGAATCTCGACCAGTTCTTCCGGTCGTGGCTCGTGGGGTTCCTGTTCGTGCTGGGACTGTCGCTCGGATCGCTCACGCTGCTGATGCTGCAGCACATGTCCGGAGGACAGTGGGGCCTCGTGACGCGGCGGATCTTCGAGGCGGCGAGCCGGAATCTGCCCTATGTCGCGCTGGCGTTCGTGCCGCTCCTGTTCGGGCTGCCGAGGCTCTTCATCTGGGCCCGTCCGGAGCTCGTCGCCGCCGACGAGATCCTCCAGCACAAGGCGCTCTACCTGAACGTGCCGTTCTTCATCGGCCGGGCGGTACTCTACTTCGCGATCTGGATTGGCATCTCCGCGCTGCTGAACGGCTGGTCAGCCGGGCAGGATCGCGGCGAGGTCGGGGTGACGAAGGCCGACTCGGTCCGGTTCCGCATCGTCAGCGCGCCGGGCCTGCTGGTCTATGTCGTGACGCTGACCTTTGCGTCGGTCGACTGGGTGATGTCCCTCGACCCGCACTGGTACTCGACCATCTTCGGCTTGATCCTCGTCGCCGGTCAGGGGCTGGCCGCGCTGGCGTTCGCGATCGCCATCCTGGCGATGCTGAGCGACACCGATCCGCTGGTGCGGTTCCTGAACCCTGGGCAGTTCCTGGATCTCGGCAAGCTGCTGCTCGCCTTCACGATGCTGTGGGCGTATTTCTCGTTCTCGCAGTTCCTGATCATCTGGGCCGGCAATCTGCCGGAGGAGATTCCGTTCTTCCTGCACCGGCTGCAGGGGGGCTGGCAGTACATCTCGCTGCTGATCCTGGCCGGGCACTTCGGGCTGCCGTTCGTGCTGCTGCTCTCGCGCGACTTGAAGAAGCGGCCGAAGCTGCTCGCGCAGGTGGCGGTGTTCATCCTGCTGATGCGGGTCGTGGATCTGGTGTGGCTGGTCGAGCCGATGTTCCCGGCCCGGGCGTTCCCCATCCACTGGATGGATCTGGCGGTTCCGATCGGCCTGCTCGGCGTGTGGCTGTTCCTGTTCGCGCGCAACCTCCGCAGCCGGCCGCTGCTGCCTCTCAACGACCCGTACTTCAAGGAGGCGTTCGCGAATCATGTCCACTGACGCGCACGGGCATCACGCCTTGGACGGCGAGCACAACGAAGGGGTCGAGCACGAGCACTCCGACGTCAACATCCGCGCGATCCTGTCGTTTGCGGTCGGTCTGTTCGTCACCGTCGCCGTCTGCGCCGTGATCATCAAGGTGATGTTCGTGGTCATGCTGCGCCAGGCGGACCAGCGGGACCCGGTGCAGTCGCCGCTCGCGCGTCCGGCGGGGCAGTCGCCGCCGGATCCGGTTCTCGTCACCGACGAGCCCGCCGCGCTGGCCAAGTTTCGCGCCCAGGAAGCCAAGACACTCGAGAGCTACGGCTGGGTCGATCAGGCCGGCGGCGTCGCGCGCGTGCCGATCGCGGAAGCCAAGAAGCTGCTCCTGCAACACGGGCTGCCGGCACGCACCGAGGCGGCGCCGAATCCGCTCGAGGGCACGGACGCATACGCGATGGGCGAAGCGTCGGGCGGAAAAACCATCAAGTAGCGGTTGCATTCGCCGCGGCGCGGATGATTCCGTCACTTCCGTCGCTTCCGCCTGAAGGCGGAAGAACAGGGTAGGACAAGGGCAAGACAGTGAAAGTCAGCACGATCGCAACCGCCATCACGTTCGCAACGGCACTGCTGGCCGCAGCGGCCCCCGCACGCGCGCAGCCGATGCAGCCGTACCCCACCGACGCGGCCAAGGCGAAGCCGGCGCTGTTGAAACAGATTGGCATCGATCAGCGGCTGAAACAGCAGGTCCCGCTCGATCTCCCCTTCACCGACGAGACCGGGCGCGAGGTCCGGCTGGGCGAGTATTTCGGCAAGCGGCCGGTGGTCCTCGCGATGGCGTACTACGAGTGCCCGATGCTCTGCACCCAGGTGATCACCGGGCTGGTCAGCGCGCTCGGCGTGCTGACGTTCGACGCCGGCCGCGAGTTCGACGTCGTGGTGGTCAGCATCAACCCCAAGGAAGGTCCGCGGCTCGCCGCACAGAAGAAGCAGGCCTACCTCGATCGGTATAACCGGCCGGCGACCGCCAACGGCTGGCACTTCCTCACCGGGCAGGAGGCGTCGATCAAGCAGCTGGCCGCCGCGGTGGGCTTCCGCTACGCCTACGACGAGGAGATCCAGCAGTACGCGCACGGCGCCGGCGCGATGATCCTCACGCCGCGCGGCGTTCTCTCGAAGTATTTCTACGGGATCGAGTTTTCACCGCGGGACCTGCGGTTCGGTCTCATCGAAGCGTCCGAGGAGCGGATCGGCACGGCGATCGACGACGTGCTGCTGCTCTGCTACCACTACGACCCGACGACCGGGAAATACGGCACGATGGCGATCGACGCGATCCGGATTGGCGGTGTCGCGACGCTCCTGGCGCTCGTGTCGTTCATGGTCATCAGCCTCCGGCGTGAGCGCGCAGCGCACCGGGACGCAGTGTGATCGTCAATCGAACCTAACGATGTTCACGAACTTTCCGCTCTTTCCGCAGCAGGCGTCGGTCCAGGCCGGCCAGGTCGACGGCATCTATTTCTTCATGCTGGCCGTCACGGCGTTCTTTTCACTGCTGATTGCGGCGCTGGTCGCCGTGTTCGCGGTGAAGTACCGCCGGCGCCACAAGGACGAAGTCGGGGTGCCGATCCACGGGTCGCTGGCGCTCGAGCTGCTCTGGACGATCATTCCGTTCCTGATCACGATGGTGATGTTCGGGTGGGGCGCAAAGGTGTTCTTCGATCTGTCGCGGCCGCCCGCGGGCGCGATGGAGATCTACATCGTCGGCAAGCAATGGATGTGGAAGGCGCAGCACATGGAGGGGCAGCGGGAGATCAACGAGCTCCACGTGCCGGTCGGCCGTCCGGTAAAGCTGATCATGGGCTCCGAGGACGTGATCCACAGCTTCTTCATCCCGGCGTTCCGGGTGAAGGCGGACGTCGTACCCGGCCGCTACAACCACATGTGGTTCACCGCGACGGTGCCGGGGACCTATCATCTGTTCTGCACGCAGTACTGCGGCACGAAGCATTCGGCGATGATCGGCTCGGTCATCGCGATGGAACCGACCGATTTCCAGGCTTGGCTGGGGGGCGGGAACGCCTCTGAGTCACCGGCGGCGGCGGGGGAAAAGCTGTTCCAGGACCTGGCGTGCATCACCTGCCATACCGGCGATGCACAGGCCCGCGCGCCGCAGCTGCGCGGCGTCTTCGGCACCACCGTGACGCTGCAGAACGGCCAGAAGGTGGTCGCGGACGAGGCCTACATCCGCGAGTCCATCTTCCTCCCGCAGGCGAAGGTCGTGGAAGGGTTCCAGCCGATCATGCCGACCTTCCAGGGTCTCGTGTCGGAAGAACAGCTGCTGCAGCTCATCGCCTACATCAAGTCGCTGGGCGGCCCCGCTCCGGGCGCGCCGGGAGCCACCTCCGGCGCCATCGCCGCACCGGCCGGCACGCCGGCGCCGCCGGCGGGAAGATAGACGTCAACCAGGCACGGCCCCGACCGGGCCGCGGGCAGTGAACTTATGGAAACCCTGAATTACCTCAACAACGGACACGGCCTCGCGTCGTGGTTGTTGACGCGAGATCACAAGCGCATTGCGCTGCTCTACCTCGCGTCGATCACCGCCTTCTTCTTCATGGGCGGCATGTTCGCGTTCATGATCCGGCTCGAGTTGCTGACGCCGGCCGGCGACGTGATGACCTCCGAGACCTACAACAAGATGTTCACCATGCACGGCGTGGTGATGGTCTTCTTCTTCCTGATCCCGTCGATTCC
>JBDTSX010000435.1:0-5002 GCA_039930925.1 Acidobacteriota bacterium
TCCGGTTTCTTCCACTCGAGCGTGCCGGGGCGCTGGTCGTTCACACCGGAGGCGACACTCGCGAGCCAGGTCTCCAGGTTCGCGATCGTGTTCCCACCCGAGGCGATCTCGAGTTGCAGGTCATGGAACCCCACCGGACCCTGCACGAAGTGCTGCCGCGATCCGACCGCAACTCCGGGCGACTTCGCCGCGGACATCTGCAACCCATGCACCCGCGCAATCCGCGAACCATCGACGCCGCTGATGCTGAACGCGAAGTTGGCGGTGTTCAGCCGGTTGACGGTGGAGAACGTGCTTGGCGGCTGTATCGCGCCGCTTCCGGCAACCGTCTGCAGGGAGGAGGGCACGGCCACCATCAGCAGTTCGGCGGGACTGGCCACCGACGCGTCAGGATCGTCCACGACGAAGCCGGAGAGAAAGGCGCCGGTCACGTTGGTGCGCCTGACCTCGTGCGACAGCGCGTCGTACTGAATGACCGAGAAATCGCGGGTCGGATTGCTGCCGTCCACGGTGTCGTTGAGCCACTGCGTCACTGAGGGGGCGGCAAAGACCACCGAGATGTAGCAGTCCTCGTACTCGATGCCGAGGACCTTGTCGTAGCAGCCGCCGAACGAGCGCACCGGAATCCTCACCCCGTCGTTTTGGATCTCGAGAAAGAAAGTACCAGCATAGGTGGGCGGCGGCACCGGCGGCGGCGCGTTGCCTGCGGAACCCGCGGGTCCCTGCGGACCGGTGGCGCCTTGAAGCCCCTGCGGACCGGTGGCGCCTTGAAGCCCCTGCGGCCCGGCAGGCCCGGCGGATCCTGCGGGTCCCTCAGGTCCTGCCGGTCCGGCAGGTCCCGCATCACCCTTCGCACCCGCGACCCCTGGGGACCCTGGTGTGCCCGCCGGACCCTGAGGGCCGGCCGGCCCCTGCGGGCCCACGCCGACGACCGGCGTCAGCGTCACGTCGAGGACGTTCTCCCCCGCCCGGATCGTGACCGTGCGTGTGATCGGTTGCCATCCCGGCCCGCCCGCGACAGTGATGAGGTGATTTCCCGCCGTCAGGTTGAGGACGAGCGGAGTCACTCTCCGCAGCACGACGCCGTCGATCGTGACGTCAGCAGCGGAGGGAAACGAGGTGATCTTGAGCGGGTGCGCGGCCGCGGGAACGACCAGTGCGGCAAACACGACCAGCGTGAGCGCCACCGTCGTGACGACGAGTTTCATGCGGATCCTTTCAGGATGGGAAGCCGGGGGACCCGAGTAGACTCGACCGTATCCTGAAAGTCAATGACCGTGGGACGCGCACAGGATGAGGAACCAGAACCAAACCAGAACCTAAAACCCGACCTAAAACCCTAAAACCTAAAACCCTAAAACCTAGCGAAGCTAATTTGCCATCCGCGCCGCGCTCTTCGATGCTACCGGCACCGCCATCCCGATTGCCCCGGCCTCGACCGGCGAATCCACCAAATGCCACGCATCGGCCTCTTCCAGAATCTTCGCGGCGAACGCGGTGTGCAGGGCATGCCCGCCGCGATGCGCCACGAGATGGCCGATCACGGGATGGCCGACGAGCGACAGATCGCCGATCACGTCCAGAATCTTGTGCCGCACGAACTCGTCGTCGAAGCGGAGCGCGCTGTTGAGGACACCCGTCTCACCGAGGACGATCGCGTTGTCGAGCGAGCCGCCGAGCGCGAGCCCCCGCTGCCGCAGCATCTCGACGTCCTTCTGAAAACCGAACGTCCGCGCCGGCGCGATGTCTTCCACGAAGCTGTCTTCCGTAATCCGCATCGTCCGCGACTGATGCCGGAGCAGCGGATGGTCGAAGCTGATGCTGTAGGTCACTTTGAAGTGATCGGATGGATAGAGCGCGATGCGCTTGTCCCCCTGCGTCAGCACAATCGGCCGCAGCACCTTCAAATACCGCCGTGGCGCCTGCAGCCGCTTGACGCCCGCTTCGTTCAGGATCAGGTAGACGAACGGCGCCGCGCTGCCGTCCATGATCGGCACTTCCGGGGAATTCAGCTCGACGATGACGTTGTCGATGCTGAGGGCGGTCAAGGCGGCCAGCAGGTGCTCAACGGTTTCGACCGACACGGCCTCGCGCGTCAGGCCGGTCTGATAGTGGATACCGCTGCCCAGATGCGTCACGGTGGCTGGAATCTCGAGCCCGCCGAGATCCGCACGCTGGAAACGGACGCCATAGTCAGCAGGCGCCGGCTTCAGCGACAGCGTGACTTTGTTGCCGGAATGAAGTCCGATTCCGGTGCAGGACACAGATCGGCGGAGAGTACGCTGAGCGTTCATGACCTCTCTGATGAAAACTGGGTAAGCCACTGCCAGCTCAGCAAAGTGCCTGCCACTCGGGAACCGTCGCGAAAAATACTTGTAAGTGCTTGATATGCTGGCGCTTGCCTGTTACCGAGAGGATGGCAAGCCAGCGGAAGCCACGCCAGATGTGGCTGGGCAGCCACAGCGTTGAGGGTCTGGGTTGTGGCTAATCTGCCACACGTCACTGAGGTCGGGCACGCTTCCAAAATCACCTCACGACGCCGCTTGTGCCGGCGGCACGCCAAGGATATCCGCGAGAAACCGTCCTGTAAAAGAGTCTCGGCTCGTCGCCACATCTTCAGGAGTCCCCCGCGCGACAATTCTTCCGCCCCCGGCTCCCCCCTCCGGACCCAGGTCGATCACGTAGTCCGCGGATTTGATGACGTCGAGGTTGTGCTCGATGATGACGACGGTGTTCCCCTGATCCACCAGTTTGTTCAAGACGTCGAGCAGCTTGTGGGTGTCGTCGAAATGAAGTCCTGTGGTCGGCTCGTCCAGGATGTAGAGGGTCCGCCCCGTCCCGCGCCGCGAGAGCTCCTTGGCGAGCTTGACGCGCTGGGCCTCGCCGCCGCTCAACGTGGTCGCCGACTGCCCGACCTCGATGTACCCGAGGCCGACGTCCTGCAGCGTGCGCAGCTTGTTGGCGATCGGCGGGAAGTTCTCGAGCAGCGGCAGCGCCTGATCCACGGTCAGCTCCAGCACATCGGCGATTGACTTGCCGCGGTACCGGATCTCGAGCGTCTCGCGATTGTAGCGGCGTCCCTTGCACTGCTCGCAGGTCACGTACACGTTCGGCAGGAAGTGCATCTCGATGGCGATGACGCCGTCTCCCTGGCAGGCTTCGCAGCGGCCCCCCTTCACGTTGAAGGAGAAACGGCCCGGGCGGAATCCGCGCGTCTTGGCGTCGGGCAGCATCGCGAACAGCTCGCGGATGAACGTGAAGAGTCCGGTGTAGGTGGCCGGGTTCGATCGCGGCGTACGCCCGATCGGCGACTGATCGATCTGAATCACCTTGTCGAGGAGCTCGATGCCCTCGATCGAGGTGTGGACGCCCGGCTCGTCGGCGGCGCGGTACAGCACACGCGCCAGCGCGCGGTAGAGAATATCGTTGACCAGCGTGGATTTGCCGGACCCGCTGACGCCGGTGACCGTCGTCAGGACGCCGAGCGGCACCGCGACGTCGATGTCCTTCAGGTTGTTTTCCCGTGCGCCCTTGATCACGATCTGGCCGCGCGTCATCGGGCGGCGCGTTCGCGGCGTCTGGATCGTCCGCTCACCGCGCAGGTACGCACCGGTCAGCGAGCCGTTGCCGTCCTTCAGCAGGTTCGCCGGCGTGCCCTGGAAAATCACGTGCCCGCCGTGCTCTCCCGCGCCGGGGCCAAGGTCGATCACGTAGTCCGCCGTGCGGATGGTCTCTTCGTCGTGCTCGACGACCACGACGGTGTTGCCGAGATCGCGCAGCCGCGCCAGCGTGGAAAGCAGCGCGCGGTTGTCGCGCTGATGCAGGCCGATGGAGGGCTCGTCGAGCACGTAGAGCACGCCGGTCAGGTTCGAGCCGATCTGCGTGGCGAGTCGGATCCGCTGCCCCTCCCCACCTGACAGCGTCGCGGCGCTCCGGCCCAGTGTCAAATACCCGACCCCGACATCGTCCAGGAAGTGCAGCCGGTCGCGAATCTCGCGGAGAATGCGATTGGCGATGAGCGACTCGCGATCGGTCAGCTCGAGCGAGTCGAACAGCCGCACCCCCTCGGCGATGGGCAGGTTGACGTACTCGGACAGCGTCCGCCCCTTGACTCGGACCGCCCGGCTCTGCGCCTTCAGCCGCTCGCCGCCGCAGGTCGGGCACGGCCGGAGCGCGCGATACGGCTCGAGGTTCTCCTGTTCGAGCCAGGTGCCTTCTTCATAGCGACGCCGCAGATTCGGCACGAGCCCCTCGAACCCGGCGCCGAACGGATCCTTTTCCGCGCGATCTTTCGCTTTGCGGCGCGCCGGATCCGCATCCCCCCGGCGTCCGCTCCCCGCGGCCCCGAAAAACAGCACATCGCGAACTTTCTTGGAGAGGCGGCGGAACGGGATCGTGAGGTCGATGCCGAAGGTCTTGCTGAGCGCCGACAGCGCTTCGCGGATCAGCTTGCGATCGCCTTTGGCCCACGGCGCGATCGCCCCTTCCTGCAGCGAGAGTGCATCATCCGGAACGAGGCGGGCGGGATCGAAGTCGTAGACCGCGCCCAGGCCCTGGCAATCGGGGCAGGCGCCGTGCGGCGAGTTGAACGAGAACGCGCGCGGCGTCATCTCCGGCATGCTCACGCCGCAGTAGGTGCAGGCGAGACGGCGCGAGAACAGCCGGTCGCCGCCGTCGAGCGTGTTGATCACGACGATGTCGTCCGCGAGGGTGAGCGCAATCTCGACCGATTCGGTCAACCGGCGCTCGATGCCGCTCTTCAGGATCAGGCGATCGACGACGACGTCAATGGTGTGGTTCTTCCGTCGATCGAGTTTGATGTCTTCGTCGAGCGAACGGAGTTGACCGTCGACCCGCACCTTGGTGAAGCCACGGGTCCGCAGCCCCGCCAGTTCCTTCTTGAACTCCCCCTTGCGCCCGCGGACGATCGGCGCGAGGACGTTGACCCGCTCCTCGTTCGGCGACAGCATCACCATGTCGATGATGCGCTCGAGCGACTGCG
>JBDTSX010000436.1:0-4985 GCA_039930925.1 Acidobacteriota bacterium
CGCGGGACGATCGAGATCCGCGCCGGCAGCCAGCGCCGCGCGGTGCCGATCGAGCTCGAAGTGTTCGACTTCTCGTTACCCGACGAGAACAGCATGCACGCGATGCTGTTCTACTCGAGCGATCAACCGGAGCGCTACCACGGCCGCAATCTCGACGCCGCCTACCATCGCCTGGCCCATCGCTATCGCGTCGAGCTCGTGCAGGCCTACGACGAGCAGACGCTCCCGAAGGCGTGGGGCCGTTTCTCTGGTGACGACTTCACGCGCGAGCACGGATACGAAGGACCCGGCGACGGGCTGGGAAACGTGCTCGCGCCGCGCAGCGTCTACGGGCCCGGCAGCGAGTTCGAGGATCGAGCGAGTGCCTGGGCGCGCAGCGACGCGTGGATGACGTTCCTGCGCGAGAAACTGCCGCGCGCGCTCACCTTTCTCTACATGCCGGACGAGCCGCGTGCGGCGGAGTACGCGCACATCCTGGCGCTCGCCGACAACATCCACTCCAACCCCGGCCCGGGCCGCGCGCTGCCCATTTTCGTCACGAGCCAGTACGTCGAGGCGCTGGATCGCGCGATCGACATCTGGTGTTCGGGTCCGAAGGGCTTTCAAATCGAGCGCGCCGCGAGCGAGCGGGCCCGCGGACGCGAGTTCTGGTTCTACAATGGCGGCCGCCCCCAGGGAGGCGCCATCACCATCGACGCCCCCGCCACGGACGCACGGACGACGATCTGGGCTGCCGCCAAGCACGATGTGCGCGTGTATTTCTACTGGAACGCCGTGCACTGGCGCCACAACTCCCAGAAGGTGGGTGAGCGCGATCAGAACGTCTGGGCCAACAGCATCACGTTCGACAATCGGCGCCAGGCCAACAAGTCCGTCGACGATCAGGGCTACATTCACGGCGACGGGGTGCTGATCTATCCGGGTGAGGAGCGATTGCACCCCGAGGAGGATCGCGGCGTGCCGGGGCCGATCGCGACCATCCAACTGGCCAACTTCCGGCGCGGACTCCAGGATCATCAATACCTGGCACTCGCGCGCCGGCTCGGTCTCCAGTCCGAGGTGGACGCCGCGCTCGCGGCGATTGTGCCGCGCGTCTTCTCGGACGCGGGGACAACCGTCAGCTTTCCCGAGACAGGAGATCCATACGAGGCGGTACGGCTGCGCCTGGCCCGCGCCATCGCGAAAGAGAGCGCACGATCGAAGACTAAAGGCTGAAGGCTAAGGGCTAAGGGCGAAGGACGGATCCCGGGTCCCGGATCCCGGATCCCGAGCCTGTCTCAGTACGTGCGGTAGCGCCCCACGTCGATCCACTTGCCGGCCACCATCACCCGCTCGACCGTTCTGACCGCGGAGATCGCGCGGCTCGGATCGTCACGCAGGATCACCAGGTCGGCCTGAAATCCCTGACCCAGCGTGCCGAGCTCCTCGCTCCGGTAGAGAAAGCCGGCGGCGGTGCTGGTCGCGGCGGTGATCGCTTCGAGCGGCGAGAGCCCGCGCTCGACCAGCAGCTCGAGCTCGCGCCAAGGGGCCTCTCCTCGCTCCGCAAACGGCACGGTCGAGTGGCCACCCATCACGATCCGCGCGCCGGCTTGCCTCGTCCGGAGCGTCAGGGCCTTCATCTGCGCGAAGCCGTCAGCCATCACCTTCACCATCTCGGGCTTCGTGTCCGGGGGCGGCCGATCCGCGCGGCGCTCGAACACCGCCAGTGTCGGATCGATCCAGGGACGACGCTCGCGGAGGACGGCGTAGAGCGCCTGCGCCTCCGGGCCGTCGAGATCGGCTCTCGCGAACAGGGCATAGCGGCCGTCGCGCCGGGCGTCGTTGTCGGCGAGCACGGCCTGGCGGTATGCCTCCGCGTCGCGCTCGGGCACCACGCTCGTACCGAGCGAGGTGATGTGTTCGACGCCGTGGAGGCCGGCGTCGAAGAGTGCCCGCGCGTCGAGAATCTCGAGGTGCGCCGTGCACGGAATGTGGTGCGCGTTGCACACCGCGATCACCGCCTTCGCGCTCGCGAACGGCAGCCGGAAGTAGATCTTCAGCGCCGACGCCCCCTCGCGGACCCCGCGCTCCGCGAGCATCCGTGCCTCCTCCGGATCGCGGGCGACCACCGAGTCGGCCGGATAGGCGGGATGCTCGCCGTCGATGTGCGGCCCGGCGGTGAAGATGCGCGGTCCGGTGATCCCGTCCGACGCGATCAGCCGGCGCAGCTCCACGAACTTGTCGTTCCACTGTCCGGGGTCACGAAACGCGGTCACGCCGTGACTGAGCTGCCGCAGCGCCAGCTTCGGATCGTCCTCGATGTGGAAATGCAGATCGATCAACCCGGGCATCATCGTCTTGCCGGCGAGGTCGAGCCGTTCCGCGCCGGCCGGGAGCGGGACGGTCTCCGCCGTGCCGATGCGTCCGATGCGATCGCCTTCGATGACGATGCGGCCGCGGTCGATCGGCGCCGCGCCGGTACCGTCGATGATGCGGACGTTGTCGAGCACCAGCAGCCGCGCCTGCGCGCCGCGCAGGACGAACGGCAATGCCGCGAGGCAGATGAGGGTAAGGCTTCGGACGCTCCTGCGCATCGGCGCTCCAGGCGGCTGCCAGCGGGACGAGACGATCAGCCCTGGCGCGGCGTCACTGATTCTGCGCCGGAAGCGCGGATGGCGCAATCGCGTGTCCTTCGACGGCCGAGGCAGCCTCGCCTGCTTGTCCTTCCGCCTGAAGGCGGAAGCCACGGATTACAAATATAGCTTCCGCCTTCAGGCGAGAGGACAAGCCGCCGATTTGGTGACCCGGTGGCTTCCGCCTTCAGGCGGAAGGAGATGCGGCCTCATCCCTCGCGCAGGACGCGCGCCGGATCAATCCGCGCCGCCCGCCGGGCGGGCACCCAGCCGGCGGTTGCGCCAATGACGGCCAGTACCGCGGCGGCGCCGGCCAGAGTCAGCGGATCGCGCGGCTCGAGGCCGTAGAGGAGCGTCGCCACGAACCGGGCCGCCCAGAGGCTGACGGCGCCGCCGGCGAGCACGCCGAGGCCCACCAGGATCGCCACCCGGTGCAGCACCAGCCGGATCACGCCGCCGGGCGCCGCGCCGAGGGCCATCCGGATCCCCAGCTCGGTGCGCCGGCGGCTGACCGCGTAGGAGGTCACGCCGTAGAGGCCCAGCGCTGCGAGCAGCAGCGCCAGCCCGCCGAAGAACCCGGACATCATCGCGACGACCCGCTCCTGGATCAGCGCCGCGTTGACCTGATCCTCGAGCGGCCTGAAGGTGATCGCGAGATTCCGGTTCACCCGCGAGAGCGCCGCCGCGAGCGGCTTCGTGAGGAGCGCCGGTGAACCACCGGCCGCGCGCACGCTGACGGACATGGACGACGGCGGCTCCGGCTGCTGCGCATACGGGATGTACATCGTCGGCGGCACCGGCTCGCGCAGCGATCGATAGACCGCATCCTTCACGTAGCCGACGATCTGGCGGTCGATGCTGGGGCGCGCGCCGAAGCCGGGCTCACGGACGCGTGCCCCGACCGGATTGGCGCCGCGAGTGAACTTGTGCGCGAACGTCTCGTTGACGATCGCGACCTGCACCGCGCCGCCGGTGTCCGCGGTCGTGAAGTCACGCCCGGCGATCATCGGCGTGCCGTAGGTTCGAAACCAGTTCCCGCTCAGCAGATTGATGTACGTGAGGCGTTCCTTTTCCGGCAGGTCGGGACCGTCGGGCAGCTCGATGCGGTTGTTCCAGGTGCTGCCGCTGACCGGAGTCAGGACCGAGAGCGCGGCCGTCGCAACGCCGGGAACACTGCTGGCCGCCTCCAGTACTCGCCGGAACAGCTCGGGACGGTCCGCCGGCTCGAGCTGCGCGGGCTGCGCGTTGACGCTGGCGACCAGGACCGGCTTCGGATCGAATCCGAGCTGGAGATTGGCGAGCGAGGAGAACGTCCGCATGAACAGCCCGGCGGCGACAATCAGGATCAGCGACAGCGCGACCTGCACCACGACCAGCAGATTGCCGATGCTGAACCGGCTGTCGCCGGCGACGCTCCGGCCCTGCGATTTGAGCGCGTCATTCGGCTGGACGCGTGCCATTCGGAACGCGGGTGCGGTGCCGAACAGCACCGCCGTGACGATCGCCATCGCGCCAGTGAATCCGAGCACGCGCCAGTCGAGCGACAGATCGAGAAAGACGGTGTTCGTGGCGGTCGAGAGTTGACGGACCAGCAGCTGGCTGCCCCAGCGGGCGAACAGCAGCCCGAGCAGCGCGCCGGCGCCTGACAAGAGCAGACTCTCGCTGAGCAGCTGCCGCATGATCCGGCTGCGCGACGCGCCCAGTGCGACCCGGACGCTGAACTCGTGCCGCCGCGCCGAGGCCCGCGCGAGCAGCAGGTTCGCGATGTTCGCGCAGGCGATGAGCAGTACCAGCGCGACCACGACCATGATGGTGGTCAGCGCCAGGCGATAGCGCCTTCGCAGGCCGGAGTCTCCGGTGGCCGCCGGTACCAGCGAAAAGCCCTCTTTGAGGTACCCCTCTTTGTCCTGGGGCCTCCAGTCGAGCGGCATCGTCGCTTCGCGGATCTGCGGCTGCACGCCGCGAATCGCCGCGTTGCCGTTGCTCAGTGATTGACCGTCCTTCAGACGGACCATCACATTCATCCACCAGTTGGACCGGCGATCGAGCGCGGATTCCTTGCCGCGAATCAGCGGCTCGGTGCCGATCGGGATCACGACCTCGAAGGTGCGCCCGACATCGACCCCGAAGAAATCAGGCGGCGCCACACCGACGATCGTGAACGGCACGCGTTCGACCGTCAGCGGGCGGCCGATCGCGTCGGCCGCGCCGCCGAAGCGGCGCTGCCAGAAGTTGTAGCTGATCACCGCAACCGCGCCGTCCGGGCCGCCGCCGCGGCGATCGTCGTCTTCGGTGAAGGTGCGGCCGAGGATCGCCTGGACGCCGAGCAGGTCGAAGTAGCGGCCGCTCGCCCAGACCCCGTCGACGAACTCG
>JBDTSX010000437.1:0-4973 GCA_039930925.1 Acidobacteriota bacterium
TCTTGCGCCAGTAGCGTCCGGCTTCAGCCGGACGTCCTCAAACGCCCGGCGTCTACTTGAGGGCCGCGACTTTCACCATGTCGATCTTGCCGACAAACTCCTGAAGAATTTTGGTGTCGTCGATGCCGCGCCCCTCGGCGGTGACGACGAACCGCTTGTTCACGAGCGCGTTCACTTCTCCGTTCTTCGACGAGCTGTCCCACTTCTCCCAGCCGGGCTGTCCGTTCACCTTGGTCGACTTCTCGTAGCCGTCGCTGGTTTCCTTCTCGTAGCCGGCGGTGAGGAACATCGTGTACGGCATGAGGAGCAGCTGATTCAGCCCGGAATCGACCATCTTCATCTCGATCCGCGCGTCACCCTTGGTGTATTCGACCTGCGCTTCTGCATAGCTGACGGGCGACGACATCCTTTCACCGGTCGGCTTGTGCTTCTCCCATCCGTCCACATCCGGGAAGAGGGCCTGCATGTCGTGGAAGCTGACCGGAGCCACCGGCTTCGAGTCGCCGGTCGCGCCGCCGGCCAACATACCGAGCCCTTTCGCGAACTGCTCCAGTCCCTTCGCGGCCTGCTTGCCGGCTTCCTCGGTGCTCTGGCCGGCCGCGGCGACCTGCTTCTGGACTTCAACCGCTTGTTTCTGCGCCTCTTCCGCCTGTTTTTCTTCCTTCGACTTGCCGCACGCCGCGGTCGCCGCGATCAGCACCGCCGCGAGAATCATGCCTGCTCGTTTCATGTCTGTCCTTTGTAAGAGAGCAGCCCGATTCTACACCGTCTAGCGCGGCTGTTCGGCGCGACACGGCGCGCAGGACGAGTGCGGTGCGAGGTTCGCGCGGCTGGTTGAGGCGCACGGAGGGGAGCGGGTAGGGGGGACGGGGGGCTGTCCGGGAGGCGGAACCGGCGGTTTGCACCGCGGATCCGCCTTCAGACCGATGCGCTAGACAAAGGTGACGGCGAGAATTACCGCCGCCAGGAGAATCGCAACGAGCGCTTCCGCGTTACTGGAGAAATCGTAGTCAATCATGGTGTTCCGTCCTTTCACCGGGTTAGACGGCGCGCCAGGATGGAAAGTTTAGCGTTAAGCGCTCTGGCGCTGACTTGTCACTTGTCTGTCACAGTCTCGGCGACGGCCGTGTAGCTCTTACGCGCCCGCGCCGTCATGGCGGCCTTTTTCACCCGCAATTCGAGCTTGTGGACTTTGCCGTCGAGCAGCTGCGGAGAGAAGCCGAGCACGTATTGACTGTGCAGCTCCTGCGCGACGCGCGTGAAGGTGGAGCCCAGCTCGTCGGTCTTCTTCAACAGGAAGAAACCGCCACCGGTTTCGTCGGACAGCTTCCGAAGCCCGCGATCGGGACTCGACCGCACCTTGCGGGCGCCGTCGAAATATTCGTTCTCCAACCCCACCGAGTAGATCATCACGTCTTCGGCCAGCGCGCGGTTGGTCATGTCTCCCGCACCAACCTTGCTCGCGTTGTCGTCGCCGTCCGTGAACACCAGCACCACCTTGCGCCCCTTGATGCCGTTCAAGTGCGTCATGCTCTGGTTCACCGCGTCGTACAGCCGCGTCGGGTAGCCGAAGTCGAGGTCTCTGAGCTTCGACACCAACTCGTCACGGCTGCTCGTGAAGTAGTCAGGCAGGAATTGAATCTTGTCGTTGAAGGCGCCGACCATCCCCTGGTCCTCGGGGAGCATCCGGAGGAGGAACTGCTCGGCGGCGCGCTTCACCATGTCGAGCGCGAGCGTCATGCTGCCGCTCGAATCCAGCATCACGATGACGGTGATCGGCAGGGGCTTGTTGTCGAACGAGGTAATCGTCTGCAGCTTGCCGTTGTCGTAGATCTCGAAGTCTTCCTCCACGAGATCCGGTACGAGCCGCTTCTCGGCGTCGGTGACCGTGGCATAGAGCGCCACGGTGTTCGTGGAGCTCTTGAATTTCTGCTGCGCCCGCGCGGACACCGCGAACAGCAACGCAGCCGTCACCACCGAAGCAGTAATTCTGTTGAACATTTTGGCCGTTGACTGCAGAAACCATTCCACGGATGAATCACGGTTTCCCGGTGAACGGGCCGGGCGCCGCTCTCTACAGAATACAGGTTCGTCCCGCGAATAGGACGGGGACACTCAATCGGGACAGTCAGGATTGAGTGTCTCCGTCGTTCACTTCGCGTCGAAAAGCCGCGTTGACGGTCCGCGCTCGGACTGCAGCCGCTTCGACACGACTTCCGCCTGCCGCATCACGCGCAGCACGTTCTGACCCAGAATCTTCCGGATCTCGTCGTCCTTGTAGCCCCGCTTCAGGAGCTCCGCCGTCAAGGCCGGGTAGGTCGAGACGTTCTCGAGCCCTTCGACGACGCTCTCGATGCCGTCGAAGTCACCGCCGAGGCCGATGTGATCGATCCCGGCCACCTGTCGGATGTGATCGATATGGTCGGCGGCGTCGGTGATGTGCGCGCGCGGCGCGGGGTTCGCCTTCGTCCACGCGCCCACGCCGCTCTTCACGGCGGCGGCGTCACCGGGGAACTGCTGCGTCAGCCGCGTCTCTTCGGCGGTCTGCCGCGTGTTCCAGGCGGCGACCTGCGGCGACAGGAATCCCGGCACGAACGTGACCATCACGACCCCGCCGTTCGCGCGCAGCATCTCGAGGATGCGGTCCGGAACATTGCGAGGCACATCGTTCACCGCGCGCGACGACGAGTGCGAGAAGATCACCGGCGCCTGGGTGACGCGGATCGCGTCTTCCATCGTGTCCGGCGAGACGTGACTGAGATCGACCAGCATCCCGAGCCGGTTCATCTCGCGCACTACTTCCTCGCCGAAGGGCGCCAGGCCGCCGAACTGCGGAACGTCCGTGGCCGAATCGGCCCAGCGCGTGTTCTTGGAGTGCGTCAGGGTCATGTACCGCGCGCCCAGGCGATTGAACATGCGCAGCGCGGCAAGCGAGTTGTCGATCGAGTGCCCACCCTCCATGCCGATCAGCGAGGCGATTTTCCCCTTCTTGAAAATGCGCTCGACGTCATCGGCGGTCAGCGCCAGCTCGAACGTTTCGGGATACCGCCGCATCATCTGATGGACGATGTCGATCTGCTCGAGGGTGGCGGTGACGGCGGATTGACCGGTGAGCTCGACCGGAACATAGACCGACCAGAACTGTCCGCCGACTCCGCCGGACCTGAGCCGGGCGATGTCCGTCATGATCGACGGCTGCGGCTTCGAGATGTCGAGTATGTCGAGATTGCGCTGTGCCTTCTCGCGCAGCGCCCACGGGAAATCGTTGTGCCCGTCGATCAGCGGTGACTGCTTGTGCAGCGCGCGCGCGTGCTCGAGCCGGGCGGCATCATCCGCCGGTTGCGACGCCAGGGTCATCGGCAGCAAAAGCAGCAGGGCAACGGTTAACCGTTTCAGCATGGGTGTCGGATCCGGTTGGGGCGATTCCCCATAGTAGCGGATCGGGATCCTGGGCCGCGGTGCCAAACGGCGCAACGACCTTCCCATTTGACCGTCGGGGATCGTCAGGCTACGCTTGAAAACGCGATCAGTCTCATTTCCAGGTCCGAGGGGTCATGATTCAGGCCTTCGTCATTACGCTGCGGGAGGGGCTCGAAGCCTTCCTGATTGTCGCCATCAGCCTCGCCTACTTGAAGAAAACAGGGCGGCGCGCTCTGCTGCCGGCGGTCAACTGGGGAATTGCCGCCGCGATCGTGCTCAGCATCGGGGCCGGGTTCCTGCTCGCCAAGGCCAACAATCAGTCCCTCTGGGAGGGGCTTCTCGCGCTGACCGCGGCGGTCCTGGTCGCCTCGCTGACCACCCACATGTGGCGGGCGGGAAAGCGGATGAAGAAGGAGATCGAGGGACGGCTCGAGGTATCGTCCGGGAAGGTCGGCAGCTCGGCGTTTTTCGGCGTCTTCCTGTTCACGCTGCTGATGATCACGCGCGAAGGCATGGAGACGGCGCTGCTGATGACGCAGCTGATCTTCACGGTGAAATCGACCCAGGTGGCGGCGGGGGCGGCCGGCGGCACGGTGGCCGCGGCGTGCATCGCCTGGCTCTGGTCGCGCTACGGCCACCGCGTCAACCTGTCGCGGTTCTTCCAGGTCACCGCGATATTCCTGCTCGTGTTCGTGGTCCAGCTCATCATCTACGGGTTCCATGAGCTGGCCGAGGCCAACATCTTCCCGAACAGCCAGGCCCTCCACGAAGCCACCGAAGCCTACGGTCCGGACGGGATTTACGGCCAGTATCTGTCCTACATGCTCGTGGTGCTGCCGCTCGGATGGCTGGCGGTTTCGAGCTTCCTGCATCGGAACCAGCCCCCGCGCTCGCAGGCAGCCTAGAATCGTACGGGACGGTCGGCCCGTCCCACCACGTCGGCATACCGGGAAGACAGCGTAGAATGCCGGGATGGCAGATCCCGCCATCCCTGTAAAACCGCCGACCACCGTTCAGCTTATCTGGGAGCACGACCTCGTCTTCGCCGGTACCGCCGGTGAGACCACGATGGTGCTGGACAGCGCCTCGGTGGCGGGTCCGTCCCCCATGCAGGCGCTGGCGTTTGCGCTGGCCGGCTGCATGGCGATGGACGTCGTGCACGTCATCCGCAAGCGGCGGCACCAGCTGCGTGGCCTGCGCGTCGATCTGTCCGCCGCCCGAGCACCCGAGGATCCGCATCGCTTCACCGCCGTGACCCTCCACTACGCGATCACCGGCGCCATCCCTGATGAAGCCGTCGAACGGGCGATTCAGCTCTCCCGGGACAAGTACTGTTCTGTGTGGCACTCGCTGCGGCAGGACATCGAGCTCACCGTCACCTTCAAGGTGACACCGGGCGTGTGACCCTCGGATGAAGGACGCGCGCCTGCGCCGGGGCTACCTCGACTGGTTGCGCGGCCTTGCCGTGGTGGTGATGATCGAGGCGCATGTCCTCGACAGCTGGACGCGCGTGGTGGATCGCGGTTCCTGGCAATTCGCCTGGGCGATGATCG
>JBDTSX010000438.1:0-4954 GCA_039930925.1 Acidobacteriota bacterium
TGACGGCGGCGGCCGAGCTGGTCGCGGCACGCCTCGTCGCCGCCGGATTCCCGAAGGCCGACGTGCAGGTGGTGGGCGGAGCGGAGAAAAAGCACAATCTGGTGGCGCGCTACCGGGGCGCCGGCACGCGGAAGCCGATTCTCTTCATCGCGCATCTGGACGTGGTCGAGGCGCGGCGCGAAGACTGGTCGTTCGATCCGTTCGTGCTGACCGAGAAGGACGGCTATTTCTACGGCCGGGGCACCGAGGACATCAAGGGGGGCGCCGCGACGCTCGCGGCGGCGTTCATCCGCCTGAAACAGGAAAAGTGGGTGCCCGATCGCGACCTGATTCTGGCCCTCACGGCGGATGAAGAAGGGGGACCGGACAACGGGGTCCAGTGGCTCCTGGCCAACAAGCGGGATCTGATCGATGCCGAGTACAGCATCAACCTGGATACCGGCGGGGGCGAGCGGCGGGGCGGACAGGTCACCGTCCTCGACGTCCAGGCGGCGGAAAAGGTCTACGCCTCGTTCACGCTGACAGTGAAGAACGCCGGCGGCCACAGCTCGCTGCCCACCAAGGACAACGCCATCTACCGGCTGGCCGACGGCCTGCACCGGCTGTCCGCCTTCGCGTTTCCGGTGCGGCTCAACGACACCACGCGCGCCTACTTCACGCGCATGGCCGGCACCAGTGCCGCGGGCGCGAGCGCAGCCGACATGCGCGCGGTCGCGAAGGCGCCGCTCAGTGCTGCTGCCGCCGCGCGGCTCAGCGCAAAATCGCCGTTCTACAATGCCCTGCTGCGCACCACCTGCGTCGCAACGCTGCTCCAGGCCGGGCATGCGGAGAACGCGCTGCCGCAAACCGCGCAGGCGACCGTGAACTGCCGGATGCTGCCGGACGAACGCCCCGCCGGCGTGCAGGCGACGCTCGAGCGGGTCCTCGCGGATCCGAACATCGTGGTGGCGCCGGTCGCACCTCCAACGCCGAGCCCGGCCTCCCCGCTCGCGCCCGAGGTGTTCACCGCCATCGAGACCGCGGCGCGCGCGGTCTGGGGCGGCGGACCGGGCGGCGCACGCGGCTCCGCCGGCGTCACGATCGTGCCATTCATGGAAACCGGCGCCACTGACGGCCTGCTCCTCCGCAACGCCGGCATCCCGGTCTACGGCGTCACGGGGATTTCCTTCGATCCCGACGACGTGCGCGCCCACGGGAAGGATGAACGGATCCTGGTCAAGTCGTTCAACGAGGGCCTCGCGTTTTCCTACGGCCTGGCGAAGGCCCTCGGAATCACTCATCGCTAATCACTGATCACGAATCGCTGATCGGGAATCACTCATCGCCGGATCCGCGGATCCGCGATCAGTGACTAGCGATCAGTGATTCCCGGCCGTCTCTTCGATGTCCAGGAGCCGGTCGACCGCGACGTCCTTCAACACCTGCGTCGTGCCGCTCGGCCAGTGCACGTCGATCTGCTGGATGATTTTCGCCGCGCCGAGGCCGAAGTGGACGGGGATATCGTTGCTGCTCAAATAGCTGGCGACGTTGTTCACTTCCCGCACCTGACGTCCGGCCGAGGTCTGCACCTGCACCGTCGCGCCGAGCCCGAAGCGGTTGCTGGTGCGCCCTTTCGCCCTGATGGTGATCCAGTGGTTGTCGTCGGCGCCCTGGTTCCTCAACAACACCGGGCGCTGCCCCACACTGGTAATGACCACGTCGAGGCGCCCGTCGTTGTCGAAGTCGGCCACCGCAAGGCCCCGGCCGACCCGATCGACCTGGAGCGCCGGTCCGCTCTGCAGCGACACGTCGCGGAACTTGCCGCCGACATTCTCGTACAGCAGATCCTTCTGGGCATACGTGAGGCTCGGCTGATAGAGCTTCACGTTGTCGATCACGTGGCCATTCGTGACGTACAGATCCAGGTCGCCGTCGTTGTCGAGGTCGAACATCTTCGTCCCGAACCCGAGCGGCACGAACCCTGACGACAATCCCGCCTTGACGGTGACGTCCTCGAACACCCCTTCCCCGAGATTCTCGTAGAGCGTGTTGAGCTCCTCGGCGAAATTCGTGACGAAGATGTCGGGCCGCCCGTCGCCGTTGTAGTCGGCGCAGTCGGTCCCCATGCCGGCCTGCGGCTTGCCGCTCCCGTCGAAGCCGACACCGGCGCCGTACGCGACATCCTGGAAGGTGCCGTCGCCGTTATTCCGATAGAGGAAGTTCCGGACCATGTCGTTGGCGACGTAGATATCCGTATTGCCATCCCGATCGAAGTCGCAGAAGGCCACGCCGAGCCCTTTCCCGGCCGGGTTGGCGATGCCTGCCTGGCGCGACACGTCGGTGAACGTGCCGTCGCCGTTGTTGTGAAAGAGCCGGTCCGGGGTCCCGTCGAACAAGGTCGGGAGGCAGTGCATGCGGTAGCCCTCTTTCCGCTGGCCGCAGTACGGGTTGTCGTCGAGCCGGTAGTCGAGATAGTTGACGACATAGAGATCGAGCCTGCCGTCGCGATCGAAATCGAGGAAACCGGTGCTGGTGCTCCACTCGCGCGCCAGCCCCGCTACACCGGCCGCGGCGGTCACGTCCGTGAACGTGCCGTCGCCGTTGTTGCGATAGAGGACGTTCGGGCCGAGCGCGGTGACGTAGAGATCGAGATACCCGTTGTTGTCGTAGTCGCCGACCGCGACGCCGGTCTTGTAGGCTCCCTTGCCGGCGCCGGCGCCGCTCACGCCGGCCTGCTTAGTGACGTCGGTGAACGTGCCGTCGTGGTTGTTGTGATAGAGCGCGTTGGCCGATCCGGGCGCGCCGTTGACGAAGTAGAGATCGGCAAAGCCGTCGTTGTCGTAGTCGAGCCAGGCGACGCCCGACCCGAAGGTCTCGACCATGAATTTGTCCGGAGAGGCGCCGGACTGGTGCACGAAGCTGATTCCCGACGCGGCGGTCACGTCGACGAACCGCCCGGGACTGTCGGATCGCGGTTTCGTCGTCTGTCCGGGCTGAAGCACCGGAACCAGCAGGACCGCCAGCGCGGCGCACCAGCGCAGATCGATCACTGGCGGCCGCCGGTCCGGGAGGCGCGAAGCTTCGCCTGCAGCGCCTTGCGCGTATCGTCCGGCAGCGGGAACCCGAGCGTCTCGGCACGAGTCGCGTACTCCAGAGCCTTCTTATAGAGACCCCGGCGCATGTAGACCTCAGCAAGATAGCGGACGGACGGTCCGTGGGCGGGGTCGAGGGTCAGCACTCGCTGAAGGGCTTTCTCGGCGGCATCGAGGCGCCCCTGCGCCAGCCTGAGCAGTCCTTGCTCCAGATACAGGTCGAACTCCAGCCGCTGTTGCAATGACGTCGCACCGCCTGGAATCGCGCCGGCGCGCGCGAAGGCGATCGTCAACTGCTCGTCCGCCTTGACCAGCGACCCTTTCACGCGATGCGCCCGCGCCAGCTGCACCCGCAGATCCGCGCGTGCGGGATCGATGCGAGTCCCCTGGGTCAGGATCTCGAGCGCGTCGTCGGCGCGCCCGGCCTCGAGATACATCGACCCGAGGTTGAGATACGGGTCGGCGACCTGAGCGCCGGATCGGACGACCAGTTCGAGCTCCTTGATCGCCTCGTCGCGGAGGCCGCGATCGAAGAGCGCCAGGCCGAGATAGTAGCGGGCCTGGGTGAAGGCCGGGTCGGCCTGCAGCGCCTGCCGCGTCAGCTCGACGGCCCGGGAGGGATTCTTCAGCTGCCGTTCGGCCTCGCCGAGGAGCGCCAGGAACTGCGGATTGCCTGGCACCTGCACCAGCCCGGCTTCGAGCTCCTCGCGCGCACGCGCCGCGCGCGCGAGCTCGAGATACATCTGCGCGAGATAGAAGCGGGGGGGAACGAATCCCGGGTTGATCGTCAGGGCCTGGCGGAACTCCGCGATCGTCTCACCGACCAGATCCGGGGAGCCCAGGCCGCGGTAGGCGATTCCCAGGAGCAGGTGCGGCTCCGCGGCGCCGGGCTCACGGGCGAGAATCGCCTTGAGCTCCTCGACGTCCTGCGCAAAATGCGGGGTGCCGGAGAAGAGATCGCCGCGGACACGGTTCAGTCGTTCGGCGACCGCAGGTGTCCCGGCGTCCGCTCGCGCGTTGGCCTGGGGAACTGGCCCCGCCGGCGGCTGCGCCGACGCCGCGACTGAGGCGAGGAGGATTGCGCCGCAGACGCCGGCGAAGCGAACCCGCGGCGCACTCATGCGGCTGCGGTCCCGGCTGGGCCGCGCGGAGCGACAAGAAGGGGGTCCACCGGCCTTGTGCACCCTCAAAGTGTAACCCCGGCTCCAGCCCGACAGGTAACCGGCCGATCCGTACGGCCGGATTTGCGCGCAATTCGCGTCGCCGTAAGAAGAAACGGATTACATCCAATAAAACTACAATTTTGTTCTAGTCATCCCGGGATCAGACGTTTCGTTGACATCCCTCCGGGACAGTGGTACAACCGCCCGGCTTGCTAAATGTGGGAAGCGACCGTCCCGACAATCGATTGTGGGGACGGGTGCTCCTTTGCCGGAGGTGAAGTGTGAAGAAGGCGTGTGTGCGAGGATTTATCTCGGCGCTCGTGTTGCTGCTGTGCGCAGCAGTCCCGGTCTTGGCCCAGATTACGACCGGCGCGGTGTCCGGCACCGTAAAAGACGCACAGGGTGGTGTGGTTCCAGGCGCAACCGTCACGTTGACGAGTGAAGCGCGGGGAACCAAGCTGCCGGCAGCAGCGGTCAATCGCGGGTAGTAATCGGCTCCCATGGCGCCAAGCACAAATCCGACCAGGATGCCGGAGAGGTTGAAGGCCGCTTGGTAGATACCAACATCGGCCATGTTGAACTGACGCAGCATGACGACCCGGATCAGGTAATTTGACAAAGTTAAAACCAGGCCGGCACCCATAAAACTGACCCCAAGCAAGAGCAACTGCCGGGCTTCGCCGTAACTGTCGCGCCACGGCAACGTGATCGCTTTTACCG
>JBDTSX010000439.1:0-4930 GCA_039930925.1 Acidobacteriota bacterium
GAAGCGGGTGTGCGGCAGTTCGAGGCGATCGCATCCGACATCAGCGACCTGGTGCTCGAGTACGGCGGCGCGCTGTCGGGCGAGCACGGCGACGGCCTGCTCCGCAGCCCCTTCATGGAGAAGATGTTCGGGCCGGTGCTGTACGAGGCGTTCAGGCAGATCAAGCGGACCTTCGATCCGGAAGGGCTGTTCAATCCCGGCAAGATCGTCGATGCGCCAGCACTGACCGACAACCTGCGTTACGGAACTGCCTATCGAACCGGGCACCCGGTCACGTTCTTCGACTACGGCGAGCACGGCGGGCTGGCGGGCGCGGTCGAGATGTGCAGCGGCCTGGGCGTGTGCCGGAAGACGCTCGAGGGGACGATGTGCCCGTCGTATATGGCGACGCGTGAGGAGGCGCACTCGACGCGCGGGAGAGCGAACGTGCTGCGCCTGGCGATCGCCGGGCAGCTCGGCGAGGCGGGACTCGCCGAGGAGGGTGTGCGCGAGGTCCTGGATCTCTGCCTCGAATGCCGCGCGTGCAAGGCCGAATGCCCGGTCGGTGTGGACGTGGCTCGATTCAAGAGCGAGTTCCTTGCGGAATACCATCGGACGCATGGCACGCCGCTCAGCGCGCGGGCGCTTGGCAACGTTCGCGGCCTTGCGGAGTGGGGGAGCCGGCTCGCGCCGCTCTCGAACGCGGTGGCGCGGAGCGCGCCGGTACGCTGGCTGAACGAACGCCTGCTCGGCCTCGACCGGCGCCGGATGCCGCCGGCCTGGACCTCGAACACCTTTGCGCGGCAATTCGCCGCTCGCAGACCTCGCGCGCCCGCCGGCGGCGGGGCCCCGGTCGTCCTCTTCAATGACACGTTCACGAACCATTACAATCCGGCGATCGGTGTGGCGGGACTCGAAGTGATGGAGCGCCTGGGCTTCAACGTGACGCTGGCGGATAACGGGTGCTGTGGACGCCCGATGATCTCGCAGGGTCTACTGAAAGCCGCGAAGCGGCACGCCGCGATCAACGCCGATCGCCTCTACCCCTTGGCGGAGCAGGGTCGCGCCATCGTGTTCCTGGAGCCGAGCTGTCTGTCAGCGGTTCGCGAAGACGCACCAGCGCTGCTGCAGGGAGACGGGCGGCGGCGCGCGGAGCGGGTCGCTGCACGCTCGATGCTCTTCGAAGAGTGGCTCGAAGGGGAGTGCCGGTCGGGGCAGGCGCGGTTGGAGCTCCGGCCGGGCCCGTCCCGTATTCTTCTGCACGGCCACTGTCACCAGAAGGCGATGGGCGGGCTGGCGCCCGCGAAGGCGCTCCTCGGCCGGATCCCAGGCGCGACGGTAGTCGATCTCGACGCGGGCTGCTGCGGCATGGCTGGGTCGTTCGGCTACATGCGTGAGCACTTCGAGGTGTCGAGGGCGATCGGCGAACGCAGGCTGTTGCCCGCTGCGCGCGGCCTGGCTGAAGGGTCGGTTCTCGTGGCAAGCGGCGTCTCGTGCCGGCACCAGGTGGAACAGTTGGCCGCGGTGCATGCGGTCCACGCGGCGGAACTGATTCAATCGCTCATCGCTAATCACTGATCCCGAGTCCCGGATCCCGGGTCCCGGTCGCGCGAAGTCTCCATGGGAGTCCGATGAATCTGGCACTGATTTCGGTCCTCGCGCTCGTGCTGTCGGTCGTCGTCAGCTGCGTCAGCCGGTTGAACGTCGGCGTGCTGGCGGTCGCCCTGGCCTGGATCGTCGGCGTCTACGTCGGCGGCCTGCCGGTGAATACCGTGATGGCGGGCTTCCCGAGCCAGTTGTTCCTGACGCTCGCCGGCGTGACGCTGCTGTTCGCGCTGGCGCAGTCGAACGGCACGCTCGAGCGCATCACCCATCACGCGGTGCGTATCTGCCGCGGGAACCGGGGTGTGATCCCGGTGATGTTCTTCCTGCTGGCGGCGGCAATCGCGTCGATGGGTCCTGGGAATATCGCCACCGCCGCGCTGGTCGCGCCGCTGGCGATGGCGACCGCCACCCGGTCGGGCATCCCGTTGTTCCTGATGGCGATCATGGTCGGCAACGGCGCGAACGCGGGCGCGCTCTCGCCATTCGCACCCACCGGGATCATCGTCAACGGGCTCATGGCGCGAAACGGCCTGCCCGGGTATGAGCTGCAGACCTATCTCTACAATCTCGCCGCGCATGCGACGGTCGCGTTTGGCGGCTACGCGATCTTCGGCGGTCTGAAACTGTTTGCCTCGTCGCCGCCAGCGACCTCCGCCGCCCCGGCCAGCGCGATCGGGGCGCCGCCGGCACCCGCATCCGGTCCGTTCGAGCGGCGTCACTGGATCACGATGGGGGTCATTGCCGCGCTGATCCTCAGCGTCGTCTTTGCGAAGGTGAATGTCGGACTGGGAGCGTTCCTGGGGGCGGTCATCGTCGTGCTCTCGCGATCGGGCGACGACGGGGAGGCGATCAAGCGGATGCCGTGGCGGGTGATCGTAATGGTGTGCGGCGTGACCGTGCTCATTGCGCTGGTCGAGCGGGCCCAGGGGATCGATCTGATGGTGTCGCTGGTCGCGCGGATCTCGTCAGCCCACACCGTCACCGGGGTGGTCGCGTTCCTGACCGGGATGGTCTCGGTGTACAGCAGTACCTCAGGCGTGGTCCTGCCCGCTTTTCTGCCGATGGTGCCGGGGCTGGCGGCGCAGCTGCCTGGCGCGAGCCCGATCGCGATCGCCACATCGATGATGATCGGCGGCCATCTCGTGGACGTGTCGCCGCTCTCGACGATCGGCGCGCTGTGCATGGCCGGCGCCAGCGCCGACGAGAGTCCCGCGCTCTTCAACAAGCTCCTCGCCTGGGGCCTGTCGATGGCCGTCGTCGGCGCCATGCTCTGTTATCTGGTGTTCTAGCGTACCAATTCAGAGATGTGTTCCAGGGACGGTTTCAAAACGGGCCGTGGCGTCCGGCGTCAGCCGGGAGACCGCGGGGCTGAAACCATTCCCGGACGGTGAGGCTCGGGTCGCGTGCGCTATCGCGGCGGCGAAGCCGGCGCGGCCTGCGGCGCCGGCAGCATGTTGCGGATGGCCGCGATGGCCCAGCCGCCCGAGGTCCGCGTCAGCAGAAACGTCGTCCACATCCGCCGGGTGCCGTCCGATCCGCCCGCGATCTCGTAGCGTCCGTCCGCGAGGGCGACGCCCGGCGATGGAAAGCGGACGGTTTCGATCGTGATCGTCCGGGTCCCGCCGCTTTGTCGCGACGAGGCGATCGTGCCGCGCACGATGGCGTCGCGTCCCTTGCGCCACTCGCCTGACGAGGTCAACTGATCCGCGTCCGCCGTGAACAGCGCCCCAATCGCCTCCGGGCTGGTCTTCTCACGGGCGTCAACATACTTCTTCACGACTTCGCGGACGGCAGTCTCCTGACCGGTCGCCGCTTGTCCACGCGCCTCGAGTGCCGCCCTTCCGGAGATCCCCGCGCACAGCAGGGCGACGAAAACGACGGTCCGTCCAGTGATGCGTGCCATCAGCCCTCGCTCTTTCCTGTATCCCGTTCCCCATCCTGGCCGGCGGCGGCCCGCAACCGGGCGACGAGATCGGCTGGGATTTCGATCGCGCGCATTGGTCCGTCTTCCTTCGTCGTGCAAACCGCCGTCATGGTCCCTGAGCCGATCACGTCGTTCTCGCGGGTAATCGAAAAGGCATACCGGATCGACCGCCGCGTGGTCTCCGCGATCCGGACGGTCACGTCGAACTCCTCCTCGAAGCGGAGCGGCTGCTTGAAGTCGAAGGCGACCGCGACGCGCGGCCAGCCGCCGGTCTTCTCCACGGCGCCGATGCTGAGTCCCGCGGCGCGCCAGAGTGCGTGCTCGGCTTCCTCGATGAAGCGGAAGAACGCGCTGAAGTGCGCGATGCCGGCCAGATCGGTGTCGGCAAACTGCACCCGGCGGCGGTAACGAAACCCGTTCGACACGAGGGCAGTTTACTGCCTGGGCTCCTTTGAAACATCCTCGAGTCCATTCCGCCCGAGCAAGGTGACCAGTGGATTGGCACTGCAACGCGACCTTCGCCGCCCACGTAGCTCGTCGAGATGTGATCGAGTTCCGCCGGCGCATGACGACCGTCGGGTCGGCCGCGGAGTCGCTTCCGCAAGCTGACGGCGCAGGCGGACGTTATCGTGACAGCCCTTCGCTTCCACACAAATTCCGGACAATGCGGCAATCAGGCTCCAGCGCGAATCCGTAGCGGGACAGAATGTCGTCGGCACCAAAAGCCATCTTGCCCATGCAGGGCGGCGCCACTACGTCCGTGGTTGTGCGGGCCGCAACCGGCGATCCTGACTGATCAAAGAACGTTGTCGATGAAACGAAGCCATCCGAGTAGTCGACATACCGCAGGGCGCCACACGTTCCAACGCGGGAGTTTTCACATGGCAGGTCACGCAACCCCGCCACCGCCTGTGTATACGTATACTCTTCACACTTGCCGTTTGGGCACAGCGCGCTCATCGGTTTGTGGCACGAATTCGTGGCGTCCGCCGCCGGGGCTTGTTCCCGTTCGGTCGGGTGGAGCCTGCGGTTGATACCATAGACGGCGACCAACAGGAGGAGGACCATCCCGGCCTGAACGCGTCTGTCACGCAGTACTTTCGAGCGCATAGTTCACCCGCGAGCTTGCCGCCGTCGATGTCCCCGCCTACCTCCACCCTTCGCGTTCGTCGCCTTCCACTGCGTCGGCGCGCCTGAATCAGCGCTGGCCGAACGCCTGGCGGTCAAGCAGTACACGACGGCCGACGGCTTGCCGCACAACCGCGTGAACTGCATCGTGCAGGACTCGCAACGCTTCATCCGGCTGTGCACGGCCCAGGGGCTCAGCCGGTCCGACGGGTACGCCTTCACACCTTATACCGCGCGCGACGGGCTGCCCAGTCCGTCCGTGACCCCCGTCAGCCGTCCCCCCGGTTCGGGCGC
>JBDTSX010000440.1:0-4928 GCA_039930925.1 Acidobacteriota bacterium
CTGGCTGAGATCGAGCGGTTGCCTGGACGGCATCTGTATTTCCTGGACGATCACCTGCTCGGCGACCCGCGATTCGCCGCGGCCCTCTTCGAGGGCATGCGCGGAATGAACCGGCTCTTTCAAGGCGCCGCGACCGTCGACTCCATCCTGCGCGGCAACCTGATCGAGCGCGCCGCCGAGGCCGGTCTCCGCAGCCTCTTCGTCGGCTTCGAGACGCTGACGCCCGGCAACCTGGCCCGTAGCAACAAGCACCAGAATCTCGGGCGCGACTACCGCGCCGTGGCCGATCGCCTGCATGGCCTCGGAATCATGATCAATGGCAGCTTCGTCTTCGGGATGGATGACGATGGGCCGGATGTGTTCAGGCGGACGGTCGATTGGGCGATCGAGTGCGGCCTGACCACGGCAACATTTCACATCCAGACGCCTTATCCCGGCACGAAGCTCTATGCGCGGATGGCGGCGGACCAGCGGCTGACGACCGCGAACTGGGATCTCTACGATACGCGGCATGTCGTCTATGCGCCGGCGCGCCTGACACCCGATGCCCTCAAGGCGGGCTACGACTGGGCCTACCGCGAATTCTATCGATGGGCGTCGATCTCGCGGGCGTCGCTGTTTCACGGCTCGCTCAAACACCAGGCGAAGCATTTTTTCTACGCCGCCGGCTGGAAGAAATTCGAACCGCTCTGGAACCTGATGATTCGCGCCCGGCAGCTGCGCTGCATGACGCCGGTGCTCGAGGCGGTCCTCGCAAAGGTCACTGCGGACCGCGCCGCGCCAGCCGCGCCGCAGACCGGCATCGCACCGATCGTGGTCCGGCCCGCCGCCGAATAGTGCCTCGTCCCGGGTCCGGACGATCGGGGCTACGCAGAGGACGCCGGGGCGCCCTGCCGGGCCTCGGCGTTCCACAGCCACTCGCAGCGGTCCACGAACTGCAGCGCACCTCGATAAATCACGCCGTCGACCGGATCCAGCGACCACACCGCACACCGGAGCACGTGGGCGGACAGCGCAAACCTCCGCGCGTCGGCGATGACCTGCAGGTGCACGCGCGCGCCGGCAGGCAGTCTACGGCCGGCGCGTTTCGAAGAGCACTTCAGGGTATTGTTCCGCCGGCCCATCGAGCAGCACCTCCGGTCGGCCCTTCAGATGCCGGTCGAAGAATGCTAACGAGTACGCGTTGATGATGCCGCGCGCCCGCTCTCCATCGATCGGCCCAGTGATACCCAGCCAGGAGGTCAGCGGCGAGAGGAGCGCGGCATCGGAGAAGTCCACGTGGAACATCCCGCGCACCCGCACGAAGTAGCCGGATCCTGGCAAGCGCTCGAACACCGCCCGCATCGTGGTCTGGGTTCGATCGATGATCGCCTGGGACCAGCCCTCCAGCCGCATGGTCTCGGCGTCGCGGGTGATGAACATCGTCGGCTGCTGTAAGCCGGTCTGGACCACGCTCGCGGGCATCCACACATCCATCGCCAAGCAGGCGCGGAGGCGCGGCTCCCGCCGGCAGGCTTCGGCGCTGATTTCGCCGCCCAGCGAAACGCCGAAGATGCCCACACGCCGCAGGTCCAGCCGGCCGGTCAAGATGCCGTTTGGGTCGCTCTGGTTCAGTGTGCCGAGCTGATACAGCGTGAAGATCGCGTCTTGCGCGAGATACCCAATCATGCTGTCCTCAAAGGTGCCATCAGCCATCCGCGGATCGAAGACCGCTACTCGCCCGTCCGGGAAAACCACGCCGGCGGCGGCGTAGGGATGATCGATAGCCGCGACGATGTAGCCGTGCGAGACGAGCTCTTCAGTCTGCACGGTGTTGTGTTGGCGATAGCCGCCGCGCCCATGCGAGAAGATCAGGACGGGGTAACTGGGCTCGCCATTCGTCACATGCGCGGACTCGACGGCGTTGGTGGTGATGTATTTCAAGTGCCCGACCGTGAAGCCCGGCAAATGCAGCAGGCGCGCTAACGGCGCAAGCACGCCAGCATTGGGCACGTAGGGAGCTCGCGGCGACGATGGGTCGGTGTTGGCTGGATACCAGATCTGCACCATCAGCTCCCGACGGGCATTCCGATCAGCGACGAAGACCTCCCGACGATCGGCATCGACCCAGTGGTAGGTCAACGTGCCAATCTCATACGGCCCGCTGGGATGCGGCAAGCGGAACACCGGGAGCAGAGTCGGCAGGGCGATCGAGGCGGCGAGCACGAGTGCGCCCAGACCAACGGCCAAGCCGGCTGCGAGCGTATTGGTCCTTGCTGATCTAGTGGGCTTGCGCGCCAACGCGCGGTTCTGAACCAGCCACACCAGGAGGAACAGCCCAGTCAGCGTGTACCCTGGGACCATTTGCCAGCGAGGGCCCTCCACGCGCACCTGTGCGATGGCGATCAGCAACGCGACAGGCGCGCAGTGACGCATCCAACGCACGGCCCGAGGCAGTGGGACTGCCAGGGCCAGGCCTGTCAGCAGATTGGCGAGCGACAGGAGACTTTCAATGGGTCTCACATTCCTCGCCTCCTCGAAGCCACGCTCGCTGAACGCCCGTCCTCATACCCAATCATCTCTCCAGTCCGCTGGGAAACAGAGTGGGATTCCGACACGGCAAGGCTTCAAGAGCCGGTCCCATGCTCTTCGCGATCATCGGCTGCTCATTGATTGCGTCCGGACCCCTCGTCCTCGGCGCGCACGTCACTGATCCGATGGCGATGTTAGGCAATCGGACGAGCTGGCATGGCATTCTTCACGGCATCTTCGGCGCACTTGTGTTTGCACTGGCACCGATCAGCTGCTTCGTGTTCCTCCGGAGCTTCGGTGAAGATCGATTTTGGCAAGCATCGCGGATGTGAACGTCGGTAGCGGGCATCACAATTGTTGCGGCAGTAGTGCCTATGAAGGTCGGGCAGGTACCGCCATATCCCGTGCATGCTTGGGTTGGTCTCGTGCAGCGTGTGGCTCTTGTCACAGACCTCAGTTGGATATTCACTTTCGCGTGGCAGCTGCGCCGGTCAGCAGCCGTCACCTCTCTCAACGGCGGAGTTCACAGCGGTCTTTGAATCCCTCCCTGGTGAGCCCCAGGGCGGCGTGATCACAAGATGACTGCACAACTGGCGCGATGCGCCGGCTGATCGGGGCCACAGTCAAGCCCGCACACGGCGAACCGCGTGCCGGAGACGTCAGGGGCTCGTTGGCCGATTTGCGCGGCGCCACAGTAATCCTCGGCTACCATTGCCTGCAACGCGTAGGCGAGCGCGGGCTGGTCGGCATCTCTTCGTGCTTCGGCGAGGTCAGCGTATTGCCGTAGGCCGACGACGACCCGGCGAAGACCAACCGGCGCACGCGCAGGGCGCGCGCCGCGTCCAGCACGCTCAGCGTCGCGTCGATGTTGGCGCGATTCGAAGTGATCGGGCTCTTGACCGATCGCAGCACTGACGGGAGCGCCGCCTGATGCAGCACGAGTCCACGCCGGCCACTGCCGCGCGCGCAAACGCGAGCTCCGCCAGATCGCCCTCGAGCAATTCCACGCCTGGCAGTGAGCGAGGTTGCTGCGCTTGCCGGTGACGAGAGACCGCCGGCTGGAAGAAATTCGAACCGCTCTGGAACCTGATGATTCGCGCCCGGCAGCTGCGCTGCATGACGCCGGTGCTCGAGGCGGTCCTCGCAAAGGTCACTGCGGACCGCGCCGCGCCAGCCGCGCCGCAGACCGGCCTTGCCCCAATCGTGGTCCGTCCCGCCGCCGAATGATGCCTCCTCGCGCACGCGCACATTCGAGGCTACCCAGGGGGCGCCGGGACTCCCTGACGGGCGTCAGCGCTCCACAGCCACTCGCAGCGATCCTCGAACTGCAGCGCACCTCGATAGATCACCCCATCGACAGGATCCAGCGACCACACGGCACACCGCAGCACGTGGGCCGACAGCGCAAACGTGCGCGCGTCGGCGATGACCTGCAGGTGCACCCGCGCGCCGGGACGCAGCGGTCGGAACGCCTGTACCAGCGCTCCCCCGGCGCTCAGGTCTACCAGGAACACAATGCACCCGGGGCGCAGGGTCGCGCGCGTCTGTTCCACCGGCGGCGGCGGGAAACGGGTGTCCACACGACGATCGGCTACCGGCTGTTCCACGTCCGAGCTCCCGTATCAAACTTGAGGACGCGCGTGCGTCCGGTCGCGCCGAGCACGCGCACCGCATACTGCGCCTGACGCCCGCGCACGTAGAGCGTTCCCGACGTCGCCGTCCCATCCGGGGTCATCGTCAAAATCCTGGCCGATCCGATGCGAACGCCGTCGCTGGTGCCCTGGGCAGCTCCGTCGGCGTCCGGAACCCCGGCCAGCAGACCGAATACAACGCCCGGAAACTGGTCCTGCAGATGCTGGGGGGAGGCCAGCGGCCGATCGACGCCGCCCGCGATATCCGCGGTGCGGACGCCGTCCCCGTTCCCATCCACATAGGCCCCGAAGGTGTAGTCGGGGGTCGAGGCGACGAAGCGCAGCGCCACCGCCGCCGACCGCCGGATCGCATCCATCCGCGTGCTCATAATCCGCCCGGCGAGATATCGCGCCGCCGATGCGGTGTGGATTTCGTCGAGCGCAGTATTCGTCATCGGCACCGCGATCGCGGCCAGGACGCCGGACAGCGCTACGACGAGCAGCAGTTCCAGGAGTGTGAAGCCCCGAGAATCTGATCTGGACCGAGGGAACGTGTGCATGTACTGCTCTTCCCCGAGCGCGCCGGCCGCCCCGTGACGGCCGGCGCCAGGGGCAACTACTTCTGCGCGGCTGCCCGCTCGCCTTTGTCGCCACCGAGCGTCACGAGCGGCTTCAGCTTGAGGAAGCTCTTCTCGCCGATCCCCTTGACGTTCATCAGCTCCTCGATCTTCTTGAAGCTCCCGTTCTTCTGCCGGTGATCGAGAATTGCCTCGGCCGTATGCGCAC